>JAADDV010000096.1 GCA_013153795.1 Aquificota bacterium
CAAAGAAAAAGCCCAAAAACAGAGATTAAAGACATACATAATGACTTCTCAGATGAAAGGAGAAGCAAAAGAAGTAGCAAAAGTTTTAGCTTCTATTGGAAAAGAAATAAAAACATCACAAAATCCTTTTTCTCCACCTGTTTGTCTTTTATTTGGAGGAGAAACTACAGTAACAGTCAAAGGAAAAGGAAAAGGAGGAAGAAATCAAGAGCTTGTCCTTGCTTTTTTAAAGGGAATAAAGGATTTAAAGGGGATATATTTTCTAAGTGGAGGGACAGATGGAATAGATGGAAATTCTGATGCAGCAGGTGCTTATATAGATGAAAATACTTATAAAAAAGTAAAAGAAAAAAATCTTAATATAAACCAGTATCTTGAAAATAATGACAGCTATACTTTTTTTAAAGAAACAAAAAATCTTATATTTACAGGATATACAGGGACAAATGTTATGGATATTTCTATAATGCTAA
This sequence comes from Aquificota bacterium, assembly GCA_013153795.1. Taxonomy (GTDB): domain Bacteria; phylum Aquificota; class Aquificia; order Aquificales; family Hydrogenothermaceae; genus JAADDV01. Next base: position 474 of record JAADDV010000096.1, read on the forward strand.
TAATTTAAAAGGCTAAAAACAAACTCTATACTTATTCTTGTATAATTCTGTGATTAAACTTTCTTTTTTAAGGAGGATGTCATTGATAAAAGAAGAATTAACCCCAAAGCAGATAGTTGCTGAGCTTGATAAATATATTGTTGGACAACAGGACGCTAAAAAAGCTGTAGCTATAGCTTTAAGAAATAGATGGAGAAGAAATAAATTACCAGAAGAGCTTCGAGATGAAGTAATTCCTAAAAATATTCTTATGATAGGGCCAACAGGAGTAGGAAAAACAGAAATTGCTCGTAGATTAGCTAATCTTGTTGGAGCACCTTTTATAAAAGTGGAAGCAACTAAATTTACAGAAGTAGGATATGTAGGAAGAGATGTAGAAAGTATCATTAGGGAATTAGCTGAAGCTTCTTTTAAAATGGTGAAGGCTGAAAAAATGGAAGAAGTCCAAGAAAAAGCTCGTCAGTTAGCTGAAGAAAAAATTTTAGATTATCTTGTTCCAAGAAAAATTAGAAGATATGGTTCTCTTGATACTGTTGAAGAGGAAGAAAAATCTCCTGCCAGAGAGAAATTTAAAGAGATGCTAAAAAAAGGAGAGTTAGATGATAAGGTTGTAGAAATAGAAGTTGAAGAAAAACCAGTTTCAGTAGTTGGAGGTGTGATAGCTCCGGGAATGGAAGATTTAGAAAATCAGTTAAAAGAGCTTTTTTCTAGTTTAGCTCCCTCCAAAAGAAAAAAAAGGAAGATGACTGTTAAAGAAGCTTTAAAAATCCTGCAGCAGCAAGAAGCTGAAAAACTTATAGATATGGATGAGGTTATTTCTGAAGCTGTAAATAGAGCTGAAAATTATGGAATAGTTTTTATAGATGAAATAGATAAAGTTGCAGGAAAACAGGCTGGGTCAGGTCCTGATGTTTCAAGAGAAGGAGTTCAAAGAGATTTACTGCCAATAGTAGAAGGGACTACTGTTTCAACAAAATATGGACCTATAAAAACAGACCATATTCTTTTTATAGCAGCAGGAGCTTTTCATTTAGCTAAACCTTCAGACTTAATCCCTGAATTACAAGGGAGATTTCCTATAAGAGTAGAATTACAGCCTCTAACTAAAGAAGATTTTATAAAAATTTTAACTCAACCAAAAAATGCTCTTATAAAGCAGTATAAAGCTCTAATGGCAACAGAAGGAGTTGATTTAGAATTTACAGATGAAGCTATTGAAACTATTGCTGAGATAGCAGAAGAAGTAAATGAAAAAACAGAAAATATAGGAGCACGAAGGCTCCACACAATTTTAGAAAAAATAATGGAAGATTTTTCTTTTGAAGCTCCAGACTTAAAAGGTCAACATATCATAATAGATGAAAAACTCGTCAGAAATAAACTTAAAAATATTATTCAAAATGAAGATTTAACTCGTTATATTCTTTAAGGGGATTTTTCTTCATCCCCTTTATTATAAATAACAAATCTAGCACTTATCCAACCTTCATAAATATTTCCTTTTCTATCTATATACATTACCTTAAGCCATTTTCTATTTCCTACTACCATTTCATCTAAAACATCTACTACAGTCCCATAAGGAATAGCTGTTAAAACTCGAGACTGCAAGCTAGGGTTTTCTCTTAAGTTTAAAGACCTTGCTATAATAACAGCTTTTCCTTTAGGCACTTTTACAAGATTTTTTCTTTCCGTCCACCCTTCTATTTCTTTATCTCCAGATTGATACTTTACCTTTACCCAATTGTTTTGTTTTTCTGTGCCTTCAACTAAAACTTTTTCAAAAGGAGATTTTTTCCTTATTTTTCCTACTATCTTAGAGTTTTTATCTGGATTTTCTCTTAAAACAATAACTGTTTTTGTAGGAAAATATTTATCTGAAGTTTTTTCTGAAACAGTTTTTTCTTCTGTTTTCTGCTTTTCTTCTTTAGGAGAAGAAGCGGTATTTTCTTGCATTTGAGGTTGAAGAGAGGAAACCTGCTCTTTATTTTGATTTTGCTGAGTGTTGTTTTTAGAGCTAGTTTGAGATGGAGAAGATTTATTTTCTATAAAATCTCTATTATTTTCTTGAGGAAAGGCTGTTTCTTTTTTTTGTTCAACTTTAGCAACTTTTTCACTTTCTTTTTTATTTTTCTCTTCATCTCCAAGGAAAAATAAGGCAATTCCTCCTAAAACAAGAATAGTAGAAACAGCTATAGCAACAGGTTTTAAAGGAAGAGTTTCTTTTATGTTTTTTATCTCAACTTTTTCTTTTTCTGGAAATTCTTCCTTTTCAATAATATAGTCTTTTAAATGTTCTTTTGTTAAAACATCATCTTTTATATTTACGGATATTTTTTTCAGTAATCTTTCAAGTTTTTTTTCATTTCCTTCAGAAATCCTATAAAGGTATGTTTCTATATCCTTATCAAGTTTTATTTCTTTTTCTAGTAATTCTCTTAAGAAATTTTCTGCAAAAGTCTTTACTTCTTCTTTTTTCAGATTTCCACACCCAATTAAAACTTCAGCTGCTTTCCTTAGATTTTTTAGATAAAAAGAGTTTACAAGTTCTCTTATTTTTTCATCACCAACTAAAAGTAAAGAATATGTTTCTTTAGATTCTAAACATAATTTTTCAAATTCCCTAAGCTGCTCAAAGGAAAGTTTATCAATATCCGTAAATATAAAAG
>JAADDV010000176.1 GCA_013153795.1 Aquificota bacterium
AAATAAGAAAAGTAAGAAGGAAAAATATTTCATGTTTTTCTCCCCCACATGTTAGGCAATATTTTCTTGTTTTAACTTTTTATAAGCAAAAAGCTTGCCTATTTTGTTAATAAATTTACCAAGTTTAAAATGAACTATGAGATGGTAAATATATGTGTAAAAAATGATAAAAAACAAGGTATAAATTGTAAGTAAATATACATTTTCTCTTATTGAATAAACAAAAATATCCAAGACACCAATTACTGTTAGAATGGTTAAAGAGGTTAAAGAATTTGCTTTTAAAGGATTTTTAATAAGCTTTCTGAAATATCTACGATATAAAAGAGTGTGTAGATGTAGTTTGTCTGCATCCATTACACTTTTTCCTTTTTTTCTTCTTCTAAGCATAGAGAATAACACTTCCCACACTGGATAGATTAAAAGTGCAAATGGAAACCACGGAGATAAGTAAGGTTCATTTGAAATAAAAATAGCTATTTCAGCTAGTGAAAAACCAAGTAAATAAGAACCACCGTCTCCTAAAAATATTTTTCCAGTAGTTATATTTACAAGGAAAAAAGCTAAAGTAGCAAAGAAGAAGATTCCTGTTAATATTTCTATTGTGGGATTTTCTGTTGCTAAATAAAAGAAAAGAAATCCTAATAAGGCAATTCCTGAAGCAAGACCATTAAGGCCATCAATTATATTAATTGCATTTATAAATCCAATAACACTAATAATAGTAAAAACAACAGCTATAGGAAAAATAAGCTTGACATAATAAATATCATAAATAATTCCATTTAAAGAGATAAGAATATAAATAACAGGAACAGACATCATTATAAGACGTAATACAGGAGGCAGTTGTTGAGTATAATCTTCAAAAAGACCAATGATAAATATTATGGTAGAAGATAAAATGAAGAATATAATCTCTTTATTCTCAGAAAAAAAGAATACAGACGTTAAAAATATAGATAAAAATATAGCTAGTCCGCCTATTCTAGGAATATGGTCTGTATGAATTGCATGTTTTTTTTCTGTTTTGTCTCCAAAGGTTTCAGTAGAAGAAATAAGTCTTAATATCAAAAAGATAATACTACCAGATAGTAAAAAAGAAGTTAGAAAATAAAAATATTTACTTGTGAAATATTCTTCAAAAGCTCTACCTGAATAAAAAACAATTGAAACACCAGTAAGAAAAAGACCCCAGAAAATCAGCTTTTTAAGGCTTGTAATTTTTTTCGCCTTCATATCGGCTCCTCGGAAATTTTCTTTAATAGAAAATAACTGCAAAAAAAATTCCATAGAGAAAATCTCTTTTTTTTCAAAAGGTTAGGAAAGGTTTCTATTTATATGTGCTTGTAAAAAAAGATAACACACGCTTTAAATGAAAACTCCTTTTACAAGAGCAAATATAATTTTGTATAAAAAATATAAACAACAAATTTATATATAGGCATGCAAAATATAGTAATTATATTTATCTAATAAAACAAAAAGCAAAAAGGAGGTGCAAACTATGAAAAAACTGATTTTTCTATATTTTCTTTTAATTTTTCTGGTATCAAAATCAAATGCCTATGAAGATTTAGTTCAATATGAAAAAGGATACTATTATGTAGTTTTAAATAAAGGCTCCTTTAAGATTGTAAACTCTAAACTTATTGAAGAAATCCATAATCATGGCTGGGATGTTATTCATACAATAAATGTAGATAAAACATCAAAAATAAAAGCTCCTTATAAGACCCATCTTTTATGTAAGAGTAAATATCTGGAAAAAGGTATAAAAGTTTTTAAACCTATAGGAGTTATTATTCCTTGTAAGATGGCTATATATGTAGAAGGAAATAAGATAAAAATACTTGTTGAAGATGTAATGGAGTTAGCAAAAATATATGCTTCTGATAATCCAGATTTTAACAAATTTCTTTTAAAAGTAAAAGAAGAGATGATAGATATATTAAATAAAACAGCTAGCAGATTTCAAAAAAGTAAATATACTCCATATGAATAATTTTTAGGAGCTTTTTGGCGCCTTTTCAGATATAATACATTTTATTTTCTTTAAACAGGCGCAAAAAGTGGAAAAAATATATATTCTTTCTCTTTCTTTAGCTGAAGGAGTAGGAAATAAAACAGCTAAAAAACTTTTAGAAAATTTTGAAAAAGCTGAAAATATCTTCAATTCTTCAGCTGAAGAATTAGCTAATCTTATTGGTTTAAAAAAAGCTGAAACTTTATTAAAAAATAAGGCTATCCTTTTCGAAAAAGCTCATAAAATTTTAGATATAGCTAATAAAGGAAATATTTCTTTAGTAACCTTAAAAGATGATTTATATCCAAAAAATTTAAAAGAAATTCCTGACCCACCTATAGTTTTATATATAAAAGGGAATATTCATATTCCTGAAAATTGTTTATCAATAGTTGGCAGTAGAAAATTTTCTTCTTATGGAAAGAGTATAACTGAAAAATTTGCTCAGGAAATAGCAGAGGAAAATATAAATGTTGTTTCTGGTATGGCTGCAGGTATAGACAGTATAGCTCATTGGAGTGTGTTAAAAAAGCAAGGATTTACTACAGCTGTTTTAGGAAATGGAGTTGATATTATTTTTCCTCAAGAAAACAAGAAACTTTATTATGAGATTTTAGAAAAAGGGGCTATTATCTCAGAATATCCTCCTGGCACAAAACCAACAAAATATACTTTTCCTCAAAGAAATAGAATTATAGCTGGACTTTCTTATGGCACAATTATAACAGAAGCTTCTAAAAAATCGGGAGCTTTAATAACAGCTAAACTTGCAAATGATTATGGAAGACTGGTTTTTTCTGTGCCTGCAAATATAAATAATCCCTATGCTGAAGGTAATAATTTTTTATTAAAAGAAGGAGCTATTCCTTTAACAAGTTTAGAAGATATTAAAGAAAATTTATCTTTTTTATTTCATAAAACTTCTTCTCAAGAAAAAAATATAGAATTATCAGACATAGAGAAGAAAATCTTAAATTTTCTAGTTGAGCCTAGACATATAGATACTTTAATTCAAGAGCTAAATATGTCTTTTGATGAAATTTCATTATTACTATTTAATATGGAAGCAAAGGGAATTATAGAAGAACAAAGTGGTTTTTATATAAGAAAATAAGGAAAGCAGGAGCTTCCCTTATTCATACAAGAATTTATTTTTAGGTTCTTCTCCTTCTTTTACTTCTTTTAATGATACTTTAGCTCTTCCTTGTTCATCAATATCTATAACTTTAACTGTGAGAACATCTCCAACTTTTATTTTTTCTTTTGCTGATTTTATTCTTTCTGGAGATATTTGAGAAACATGAAGTAGAGAAAGTTTTCCAGGCATAAGTTCTACAAATGCACCGTAATCTTCAACCCTTGTAACTTTACCCATATAAACTTCTCCAAGTTCTATATCCATAATCAGTCTTTCTATCATCTCTTTAGCTTTTTCTCCACTTTCTCCATCAACAGCATATATTCTTACTAAACCATCTGGTTGTAAGTCAACTTTAACACCTGTTTCTTCAATGATTTTCTTGATGTTCTTACCAGAAGGACCAATGATTATAGGTATTTTTTCAGGGAGAACACGCATTGTAATGATTTTTGGTGCATGAGGATTAAGTTCTGGTCTTGGCTCAGGAAGAGCTTTATACATAAGGTCTAAGATATGCATTCTTGCTCTATTAGCTTGCTTTAAAGCTTCATCAAGGATTTCTCTTGTAAGACCTTTTATCTTAATATCCATCTGGATAGATGTTACGCCATCTCTTGTTCCTGCAACTTTGAAGTCCATATCTCCAAGGTGGTCCTCATCTCCAAGTATATCAGTAAGAATAACATAATTATCATCTTCTTTAAGAAGTCCCATTGCTATTCCAGCAACATGTTTTTTCATTGGAACTCCTGCATCAAATAAAGAAAGAGATGCACCGCAAACTGTTGCCATAGATGTAGAGCCATTTGATTCAAGTATTTCAGAAACAACTCTTATAACATATGGAAATTCTTCTTCTGGTGGGATAAGAGGCTCTATAGCTCTTTCTGCAAGATTTCCGTGTCCTATCTCCCTTCTAGATGGTGCTCTTGGAGGTCTAGCTTCTCCTACGCTAAATGGAGGAAAGTTATAATGAAGCATAAATCTTTTCTTTTCTTCTCCTTCTTCTATACTTTCTTCTATCTGCTCTTCTCCAGGGGCACCAAGTGTCGTAGCAACAAAAGCTTGAGTTTCTCCCCTTGTGAAAATTGCAGAACCGTGAACCCTTGGGAATAAACCTGTTTTTATCCAGATAGGTCTTATCTCGTCGGGTTTTCTTCCATCTATTCTAACTTTCTCTTTTAAAACTTTTTCTCTCATTATCTCAGAAGTTACTTCCTTAAAAAGAACCTCTACTTTGTGTTCTTTACCTTCTGGAATTTCTATCTGAGATATAGTTTCCTCAAAAATTTCTTTTAAAGCCTTTCTTCTTTCTTTTTTATCTTTTATAGATAAAGCTTCTCTAATTTTCTCTGAAGCTATTTGTTTAATGAGCTCTTTAAGTTTTATTTCTTCTTCATCTATAACTACCTGTATCTTTTCTTTTCCAGCTTTTTCTCTTAATTCTTCTTGAATTTGGATAAGAGGTTGCATTTTCTCATGAGCAAACATAATAGCATCTAATATAACTTCCTCTGGGACTTCTTCTGAGCCTCCTTCTACCATTACAATGGCATCTTTCGTCCCTGCGACAACAATATCTATATCAGATTCATTTCTCTGCTGGTATGTTGGATTTATAATAAATTCACCATTAACCCTTGCTACCCTTACACCAGCTACAGGCCCTTCAAATGGAGCTTCTGATATATGTAAAGCAGCAGATGCACCAACTATAGCTAAAACATCAGGGTCATATTTATCATCTGCAGAAAGAGTTAAGGCTGTTATAACAACATCATTAAAAAATCCTTTTGGAAATAAAGGTCTTAAAGGTCTATCTATAAGCCTTGAAACTAAGATTTCCCTTATAGAAGGTTTTCCTTCTCTTTTTACAAAACCGCCAGGGATTTTTCCATAGGCATATGTTTTTTCCCTATATTCAACTGTTAATGGGAGAAAATCTATATCTGCTTGGGGCTCTTCTGCTACTACAGCTGCAACTAAAACAGCTGTTTCCCCTTGTCTTACTATAACAGCTCCACTTGCCTGTCTTGCAAAATAACCTGTCTCTATAGAGACAGGTGTATCATTTAAAAGAGTTTGAACATCTATTTTTTCAATTTTAATTTCGCCTACTTCTCCCATTATTTACTCCCAGTAGCTTCTCTTATTCCTAACTCCTCGATAATTTTTTTGTATCTTTCAATATCAACTCTTTTCAGATATTTAAGAAGTTTTCTTCTTTTATTAACCATACCTATAAGACCCCTTCTAGAATGAAGGTCTTTTTTATTTTTCTTTATGTGTTCTGTGAGATTTTTAATTCTTTCTGTAAGAATTGCAATTTGAACTTCTGGAGAGCCAGTATCTCCTTCATGTCTAGCAAATTTCTTTATAATTTCCGCTTTTTTTTCAGGTGTAATTGACATTAATAAACCTCCTTGCGTTGTTTGGTAGTTTTATAAACTATAAAATTCAAGACTAATATTAATAAATTGTATATTATACAATGAAAGAAATATCTTGTTAAGATAAAAGCTGTTGATATTATTACTTATAGACTTAAAGCTTTGACCTTTTCACCTATAATTTTAATTATATATGAAATTTTTTTTACAACAAGAGACATAATATATATATAATTTTAGTCAGCTAAAAGATATTTTTATCTAAAATCTGAGGAGGTTTCTTATGCCTTTAGGTGAATACAATCCCTCTGAAATAGAGAAAAAGTGGTATGAGGAGTGGTTAAAGAATAATCTCTTTACTCCTGATATAGATTCAGAAAAGCCGAAGTTTTCTGTTGTAATGCCACCGCCAAACGTTACAGGAAGCCTTCACATAGGACACGCTTTAAATATGACCCTTCAGGATATAACTGTTAGATACAAAAGAATGAAAGGATATAATGCATTATGGCTTCCAGGGTTTGACCATGCAGGGATAGCAACCCAATGGGTTGTAACAAGACAGCTTGAAGAACAGGGAATAAACAAATTTGATTTAGGTAGGGAAAAGTTTATAGAAAAAGTCTGGGAATGGGTTCCAAAAGCAAGAGATACAATAAAAAAACAGATAGAATCTTTAGGGGCATCCTGTGACTGGACAAGACAAAGGTTTACTCTTGATGAAGGATTTGCAAGGGCTGTTAGAGAAGCTTTCCTAGAGCTTTATAGAGAAGGACTTATTTTTAAAGCTCCTTATATTGTTAATTGGGATCCAAAAGATAGAACCGCAATATCAGATTTAGAAGTTGAGTATAAAGAAGAAAAAGGAAATCTCTGGTATATCAAGTATCCTGTTGTTGATGAACAGGGAAATGAGACTGGAGAGTTTATTATTGTTGCAACAACAAGACCTGAAACAATGCTTGGAGATACAGCTGTTGCTGTTCATCCGGAAGATGAAAGATATAAACATCTTATAGGAAAAAAAGTGAAACTTCCTCTAGCCCCAGAAAAAAGAACTACCTGGGATGGCAAAGAAGTCTCAAATCTTATTCCTATAATAGCTGATGATTATGTTGACCCTGAATACGGAACAGGAGCAGTGAAAATCACTCCAGCCCACGACCCGAACGACTTTGAAGTAGGACAAAGGCATAATCTTCCTATGGTTATTGTTATGGATGAATCTGCAATTATGAATGAAAATGCAGGGAAATATAAAGGTTTAGATAGATACGAAGCAAGAAAACAGATAGTAGAAGATTTAAAACAGCAGGGATTATTAGAAAAAGTAGAGGAAATTGTTCACAATGTAGGACATTCCCAGAGGTCAGGAGCTGTTGTAGAGCCTTATCTTTCTGTTCAATGGTTTGTTAATACAAAAAAACTAGCGAAAGATGCTATAAAAGTTGTTGAAGATGGAACGGTTCGTTTTATCCCGGAAAACTGGAAAAAAACATATCTAAACTGGATGTATAACATAAGAGACTGGTGTATTTCAAGACAAATCTGGTGGGGACACAGAATCCCTGTATGGTACTGTCAAGATTGCAGTGAAACAAATGTTTTTTCAGACAAAGAGTATGACTCTTTAGCAAAAAAAGTTATTTTTAATATGTATGGAGATACAAGAATCAGTCAGTTTTTCTCTTTTGAAGAAGTTAAAAACTATCTATATTCTCCAAACTTTAATCAACCTGATAAAACAAATTTAGAGTTTTATGAAAAATTTGTTTTCTTTAAAGAGATACCAGAGCTTAAAACAGAAGATTCCTTAAGAGAGTTTTTAGATAAAAATTACAAAAAAATTCCTTTGCTAAATGAATCAGTAGAAGACCAAGAAAAAATTATAGGATTTGTTCCTCACGCAATATTTTATCTGTACAAAAACGGGTATATAGGAAAAACATTTAATGAAAAGGATGTCCTAAAAGCCTATAAAGAACACAAAGATGAAATTGTATTTATATATGACTCTATTTTAAAAGGAATAAAAAGAGCAAATATCTTAGAAGATGAACAAAAACTGAAAAAATGGCTTATTGACCATGCTTATGGGAACTGTAAAGAAGGTAGAATTTTCTTTACAGAGAATAGAGGTGTTTTTGGCATTATAGAAGACCATATAAAAGAGACCCTTTATTATCTTGAGCTTAGATGTAAAAAATGTGGTTCTCCAAATCTAAAACAGGAAGAAGATGTTCTTGATACATGGTTTTCTTCAGCATTATGGCCTTTTGGAACCCTTGGTTGGCCAGAAGATACAAAAGATTTAAAAACTTTTTATCCTACAGACCTTCTTGTAACAGGTTTTGATATTATTTTCTTTTGGGTTGCAAGAATGATAATGATGGGCATGCATTTTATGAAAGATAGACCATTTGATGATGTTTATATACATGCTCTTGTTAGAGATGAAAAAGGGGAAAAAATGTCTAAAACAAAAGGAAATGTTATAGACCCTCTTGATATGATAGAAAAATACGGAGCTGATTCTCTTAGATATACTCTTGCTGCTTTAGCTGCCCAGGGAAGAGACATCAGACTTTCAGAAAAGAGAATAGAAGGATATAAACATTTTGCAAATAAAATCTGGAATGCTTCTAAATATGTTTTATCTAACATAGAATCTTATTTAGAAAAAGGTAATCTAAGTGCTGATATAAAAACGTTAAATCTTTCATTAGAGGATAAATGGATATTAACAAAACTTCAAGAAACTATAAAAACAGCAGAAAAAGCAATAAATGAATACAGATACAACGATTATGCATCAGCTTTATATGATTTCTTCTGGCATCAGTATTGTGATTGGTATTTAGAATTTACTAAAGAAAGAATCTATAAAGGCACAGAAGAAGAAAAACAAACGGCTCTGTCAGTTTTAGCATATGTTTTAGACCAATCAATGAGAATGCTTCATCCAATGATGCCATTTATAACAGAAGAAATATGGCAGAAGTTGCCGAATAAAACAGAAGAATTTTTACCTATAGCAAAATATCCAGAGTTTGAAGAAGAACTTTTATTCGAAAAAGAAAAAGAAATAGTAGAGAGCTTTAAAGAACTTATTGTTTCCATAAGAACAGCAAGGGCAGACTTTGGAATAGAACCTTCAAGAAAACTTAATATATATATAAAACCAGCTAATGAAGAATTTGAAGAATCTCTTAAAGCTTTAATTCCTGCTATCAAGCATTTAGCTAAAGTAGAAAATATAGAGATAGATAAGAATCTAGAAAGACCAGAGAATACCCTTGTTGCTGTATCTTCTAAGGCAGAAGTATTTATAGATATAAAAGGTGCTATTGATTTAGAAAAAGAAATAGCAAGACAAGAAAAAATTCTAAAAGACATAGAAAAGTCAATATCTATTTCTGAGAAAAAACTGTCTAACGAAAACTTTGTTAAAAAAGCTCCAGCTCATGTTGTTGAAAAAGAAAAAGTTTTTTATGAAGAACTGAAAGAGAAAGCTCTGAAAGTAAAAGAAATTATTGAAAATCTTAAAGAAGCAATAAACATATCAAAAACTACTTGACAAGAGAAATTTTTTTAGATATATTATTTATCCGTATTGATGGTGTTCCGGAGTAGCTCAGCTGGCAGAGCAGGCGGCTGTTAACCGCCGGGTCGGGGGTTCGAATCCCTCCTCCGGAGCCATTATTTTATTTTTCCTTCTTCACTAAAATGTTGAACTATCTGCATTTCAAAAATTTTTAAAATTCAGATTTTCCAGTTTCTTTATTCGGTTTTTCAAATCTAAAAATAAAATTTTAGAAAATACTTAACTCTATATTTTTATCAATGTAATTCTGCATATTTAAAATTTCTCAGTGATAGATAAAACCATACTAGAGATTTATTCTACAGAACTGCTATAATAAATATTAAAAAAAAGAGGTTAGGAGAATGGATTTATCAAAAATTCCAGCTGGAAAAAATCCTCCAGAAGATATCTATGTTGTAATTGAAATTCCTCAAGGAAGTGGAATTAAATATGAAGTTGATAAGGAAAGTGGTGCTATTTTTGTAGATAGATTTTTATATACGGCCATGTATTATCCTTTTAACTACGGTTTTATTCCAAATACACTTGCAGAGGATGGAGACCCAACAGATGTTCTTGTTATTTCTTCTGAACCTGTAGTTCCTGGAAGCATTATTAGAAGTAGACCTATTGGAATGCTGGAAATGGAAGATGAAGAAGGAATAGACACTAAAGTGATAGCTGTGCCTGTTTCAAAACTAGATAAAACATTTGACAATATCAAAACTGTTGAGGATTTACCTGAAGCTGTATTAAACAAGATTAAACACTTCTTTGAGCACTATAAAGAGTTAGAACCAGGAAAATGGGTTAAGGTTAAATCATTTAAGGGTGTTGAGTCAGCAATAGAAGCGATAAAATCAGATTTAGAAAGATATAAAAATAAGGGTTGACAAATTAAAATTTTTTAGATATATTAAATATCCGCTTCTTGTTAAAGAGTTCGGAGCGTAGCTCAGGTGGCAGAGCACGTGCCTTGGGAGCACGGGGTCGCAGGTTCAAGTCCTGCCGCTCCGATTTATCATTTTTCAGCTAAGCTACGGGCCCGTAGCTCAGCTGGATAGAGCAACGGACTTCTAATCCGTAGGTCGCAGGTTCGAATCCTGCCGGGCCCACCATTTACTTGACAAAAATTTTAGATTTGTTAAAATAATAGTTCCATCATTGACGCGGGGTGGAGCAGCCTGGTAGCTCGCCGGGCTCATAACCCGGAGGTCGGGGGTTCAAATCCCCCCCCCGCAACCAATTTAATTTTTCCATTGTTTCTTAAGCTCAGTGGTTTGATTTTCAAAATGAAACTTATATAAATTGAAATCCACTGAATTTTAGCTCTTGAACTATATTAGAAAGGCATTCATTTTTTGTTTTTCCTTTCTTTCCTAAATTTATCTCTGGAATAAAATAATATTTTTCATTTTTTCCTATAAAAATAGAAGCTAAATTTTCATAAAAAGTATTCACTAATCGGGAATTATTGTTAAAATAATCATTTATATCTCCAGCATGAGATTTATTCCCTATTTGACCCCATAGATGAAATGCTTTAATATTATGTTTAAAATTTTTAATTTCTTTCAAAACTGAATTTAATTTATCTATATCAAATTTTGCTTTCTCATAATTGAGTAATTGGGGAAAATCTATTATTAATTTCAAATCTAAATTTGACTTATCTATTATATCTGATAGTTTTTGAAAATCTTTTATTCCAGATAGTAAAAAACTATTTCTATTTTCAATAAGAATTTTTGCGTTTGGAATATTTTCTTTTATTTTTTCATAAAAAATTTGGTAATTCTCAATAAACTTGTTCCAATTAAATCTTCTTGATATTGGAGGATGTATCTCTATTACCTCAATTTGTTTTTCATAATCTTTTACTAAATTCAACAAAAATTTTGCAAAATCTTCAGTCCACTTTTTGTCTATCCATAAGTCAGGAACAGGTTTTCCCCATACTTTTCTTAGAGATTTTTTTCATACTTCGCTATTGATATTTTGCATATTTCTAGATTTAGCTAAATATTCTGTGTGTAAAGAAATTTTTATATTTTTTGATATTTTTCTATCTTTTAAAGGAAGAGTATCAAAATGACCTGCTAATTCAAAAATTTTTGGGTTTATATCTTCAGGATAAGTTAAATTATGATATTTAACTGGGATAAGATACATTTTTACTCCTAAAAGGATAAAAAAAACTAAAACTTTTATTTTTATTCTAACCTTGCAGAGCTCTAAAGCCCCGCAAGGTTTTACAGTGCATCTAAAGCTGGAACGAAAAGGTCTCCTAAAAAGTAAGTATTATTTAGTTTATATAAAATTGGTCTTATTTTGTCATAATCTAAAATAGAATAGGAAGCATTATCACAACCAAAGCTCCAAAATTTTGCTAAAGGTAAATCAAGCCCTGCAACAAAGGAAGCTCTTATAGGTACTGTATGGGAAACAGCGACAACTGTTTCTCCATCATGTTTTTCTAGCATTTTTTCTTGAAATCTTTTTACCCTGTTATAAACATCTATAAGAGTTTCTCCTCCAGGGAATTTTATTGTTTCAGGTTCATAAAGCCACTGCCTAAACATATCAGGGTATTTTTCTTTTACTTCATCTACAAGCATTCCAGACCACTCACCATGGTCTATTTCTATAATATCTTCATCTATTTTAGGTTCAAGACCAAGCTCTTTTGAAATATATTCTGCTGTCATATATGTTCTTTTTAAAGGACTAGTGTATAAAGCTGTTGGTTTGTATTTTTTTAAGGCTTCTGCTAGTAGTTTTGCTTGCTTATGACCTCTCTCTGATAGTTCTGGGTCTAATCTTCCTTGATACTTTCCAATTGGATTCCACAGACTTTCTGCATGTCTTACATAGATAATTCTTACCGCCAAAAGTTTCCTCCTTTCTGAAAATAATGATAAATATTATACCTGTCTTTCTCCAAAGATAGCTGTTCCTATTCTAACAATTGTTGCTCCTTCCTCTATTGCAACATCAAAATCATGGGACATTCCCATAGAAAGGTGAGGAAGAGAAACAGAAAAAGTTTTTTCTAAATCTTCTTTCATTTCTCTAAGCTGTCTGAAGTATGGCCTAGATTTTTCTTTATCTTCAAAATAAGGAGGAATGCACATAAGCCCTAATATATTCAGATTTTCTTTTCTTATAGAATATTCAAATAGTTCCTTTAGATTTTCAGGTTTTACCCCATATTTTGTTTCCTCTTCTCCTATATTTACTTCAATAAGAACATCCTGTTTTTTTCCAAGTTTTCCAGCTCTTTTGTCTAGCTCGTCTGCAAGTTCCTTTCTATCTAGTGAATGTATTAGTTCAAAGTATCTAACTGCATATTTTGCTTTATTTGTTTGTAGACCTCCTATTAGATGCCAGTGGGCTTCTGGAAGTTTTTCTTTAAGCTGGTCTATCTTCTTCATTCCTTCCTGAACTCTATTTTCCCCAAAATATCTTATACCTGCCTCATAGGCTTGAATAATCTTTTCCACAGGCTGGGTTTTAGATGCTGCAAGAATTATTATTTCATCAGGATTTCGCCCAGATTTTTCAGCTGCTTTTTTAATAATATTTTTAATTTTTTCAATATTTTCTCTTATATTCATCAAAAACCTCTTTTTATGTAGTTTTTGGAAAGTATTGGTATAATTTATTTTACACAAAAGCAGGAGGGGCATAATGGCAGTAGAAGAATTTAGAGTAGAAGAAGGTAGATACTATACAAAAGACCATTTTTGGGTAAAAGTAGATGGAGATGATGCTGTTATAGGAATAACAGATTACGGACAACATCAGCTTGGAGATGTTGTATTTGTAGAGCTTCCGGAGGTAGGAGCTGAAGTAGAGGCTGGAGAAAAAGTAGGCTCTATAGAATCAGTTAAAGCTGCAGTTGATATATTCTCTCCTCTTACAGGGAAAATAATTGCTGTAAATGAAGACTTAAAAGAAGACCCAAGCTTAATAAATACTGACCCTTATGGAGAAGGCTGGCTTTTTGAAATGAAAATGGCAGACCCAACAGAGCTTGAAGACCTTATGCTAGATGTTGACTACAAAGCATACATAGAAGAAATAGAAGCTGAAGAGGAATAAAATGAAGTATTTCATAATAACAGCTTATGGAAAAGACCAGCCAGGGATAGTAGCAGGAATTACAAAAGTCCTTTATGAAAATGGTTTTAACATAGAAGATTCAGCAATGACCCGCTTAAATAATGAATTTACTGTCATGCTTGTTGTTACAACAGAAAAAAATATTTCAGAAGAAGAGCTTAAAAAGGAATTCAACCTTTTAGAAAAAGAAAGGGGATTAAACATCTCTGTAAAAGAAATAACCGAGGAAGTTTTAAAAGAAAAAAAAGAAGTAGGAGAAGTATACAACATAGTTGTATATGGGGCTGATAAACCTGGAATTGTTTACAGTGTTGCTAAACTTTTAGCTGATAAAAATATAAATATAGCTGACCTTAGAACAGAAAAAAGTAATGATTTGTATATTCTTATATCACAAGTTGAATTTCCTCCTGGTTTAAAAGAGGAAGAAATAAAGGCTGAATTAGAAAAAATAAAAGATGAAATGAATATAGATGTTTCTCTGGAAAAGCAAGAAGCTGTGGAGATGTAATAATGAAAAAATTAGAAATACTTACATATCCAGATGAAAGATTGAAAAAAATCTCCCAGCCAGTTAAAGATTTCGGGAAGGATTTTAAAGAATTTGTAGACAATCTTTTATATACTATGAAAAACTCCCCTGCAGGGGTTGGAATAGCAGCGCCTCAGGTTAATAAACATATTCAAACAATTATTGTTGATGCTTCAGAGTATAAGCACAAATACAACAAGTTTAACCATGGACTTATGATACTGTCTAATCCAAGAATAATAGCTTCTGATGGTGAAATAATAATAAGAGAAGGTTGTCTTTCTGTCCCTGATTATACAGGGAATGTAAAGAGGCATTACTGGATAAAAGTAGAAGCTGAAGATATTAATGGAAATACTATAACTTTTGATACAGAAGGTTTTGAAGCTGTGGTTATCCAGCATGAGATGGATCATCTATATGGAAAACTTTTCTTAGATAGAGTAGCCTCTCCTAAAGATATTTTCAAAAGAAAGGTCTATAAAAAATAATATTATGGAAAATAATATATCTCTTCGAGAATGGGTTCAAGAAAGCAAAATTTGGAAATTAAATAACTGGAAAGATTTTTTAGAAAAAAATCTAATTCCCTTTTATCAAAAGGCCTACAATCTCGAAATCTTTTTTAAATTTTTAGAAGAATTAAGTGGAAGAACTTCCATAGCTGATATAGAAGATGAAATATTAAGAAAAAAAGTAAAAGTTGCTATTTATGGTGGTATAAATCAAGGAAATCATAATAAATCTTTTGCAAAATTTATGTATGATATGTTTGGACTGACGGTAGAAAAATCATCCTCATTTGAGGAAAGTATAAAAACTTATGAAAGGTTTGGAGAAAATGTAAAGCTTTCTATTAAT
>JAADDV010000012.1 GCA_013153795.1 Aquificota bacterium
TGCTTTTTATCTAAGAGTTTATGATTTGGACTATTTAAAAAATTTAGAAATTCCCTACACAGGTAAAGTCTTTAAAATAGAAGATGATATCTTAAAAAGAATAATAAAAGAAACCCTAAAAAAATATAAAATAAGAGAAGAAGATATAGAAAGAGAAGTTATAGGAATAAAAGTTTTAACAGATGGAAAAAGAAAAGCTATTGTTTTTCCAAAAGATTTAAAGGTAAAACATAAAAAAGATGACAGTCTAGAGTTAGATTTTTTCCTTCCTGCAGGGTCTTATGCAACAATTCTTTTAAGAAACATTTTAACTTAAACTCAATTATAAAAAGGAGAGTGGATATGAAAAAATTTTTAGGAATTTTATTGACATCAGCTCTTGCAATTTCTTTATCACAGGCTAAAAGTGTAAAACTTAAAGAGCCTCCTGAAGAACTTTCAAAATACTATCCTCCAGAATCTGAAAATTATGAGTTTTTAGTAAATATGTATCAGCTTTCTACAGCTTTTACAGGAGTCATGGTAAATGCTCAAGAAGGGAAATGGTCTCAAGCAAAAGAATGGGCAAAAAGAACAAAAGAATACTACGTAAAAATCGGTAAACTTGTTCCTTCCTGGAAAAAAGTTTTAAGAATTAAATCTGCTGATAATCTTATTGAAGCTACAGAAGCTAAAAAACTATCAGATGTAAAAAAATATGCAAATATAATTGGAAAAACCTGTGTTCAATGCCACAAAAATTATCAGCTTCCTACAAAAATAAAATATCACTATCCTTCTTATGATGGTGTTGCTATAGAAGACCCTGTTGAAGAAGTGGAATACAGCGTAAAAGACTACATGAAAAAAATGACAAATGATATGAAACTAATAAAAGTTTACATAACTCAACAAGATAAAGAAAAAGCTTCTGAAGCAGGAGAAAGATTTATAAAAAGATTTGAAGGCCTTCAACAGATGTGTTCAGATTGCCATACAAACAATCTTTCAGAGGAAGTTTATTTTAATGATGAAATAAAAGATAATCTTGAAACTCTTAAAGATGCTATAGAAAACAATAGAGTGAATGAAACTTTTTCTGCTTTAAATCAGATAGGTTGGAATAACTGCACAAAATGTCATAATGTCCATCAAGTCCCTGCTATGCTAAAAGAAAAGTTTGAAAAATAAAGTCTGAGATATATCACGGATAAAAGAAACATATAAGATATAATACAGTTTCAAAAGGTAAAAAAAGAGGTGATTTTATAGTGAATACTACAGAAAAAAAACCTTCTATACTTATATTTAAAGGGCATCCTGAGAAATTTCAGACACAGGTTGCCCCTTTATTTGATTTTAATAATATAGAAACATATATGGAAATACCTTTTGAGTATTATTTAGACCTTCCTGAAGAAGAAAAAGCTTTTGTAGAAGGTTTTAATAAATATATAGATGAAGATTTAAAAGGCTCTAGAAGGGAGCTTGCAAAAGCTGCATCAAAAATAAATGAAGCAAGATATATGTTTATTCTTGTGAATTATATACTTGGAAAAAAAAGAGAAGCTCAAATTTTAGCAGCTGATTTAAAAAAAGAATGGGATAGATTTATCCAGACATGGAGAGTTCCTATTCTTGTTGTGCCTTTTTCTTCTGGAGATAAAGCATTATTTATCTCTATTGATGACAAGGGACTTCAAGCATTAGGATATTTATTAGAAGGAAAAACTCCTGAAGAAGTCGCGTTTTTAATGGGTTTATAAATGGAAATTTTTATTAGAGAAAATGCTCCGTATATTCTCTTTAAACTAATGTCAAATGGAGGAGAATACGGAGAAATTTTCTATGAAGATACATATCAGGGAATTTTTAAACTTGAAGATAATAAAATAGAAACACCTGTTTTTGGAAAGGATACAGGTATAGGCATAAGACTTATAAAAGATTTTAAAACCAGATATGGCTATACATCAGACTTTTCAAAAGAAAATCTTTTAACTATAGCTCAACTTCTTTCTCAGTCAGATGGAGAAGGAAAAATAAAAATAGGGATAAAGTATGCAAAAGGGTATATTCCAATAAAAAAAGACCCAGAGGATATATCTTCTTCTATTAAAAAAGATATTTTATACAGAGCAAATGATATAGCTAGAAACTATGATAATCGTATAAAGCAGGTGAAAGTCCTTTTAAAAGAACAAAAAAGAAAAATTCTTATAATAAATACGGAAGGTGAAATAATAGAAGATACACAAATAAGAATCAATTTTTATGTTGAAACTGTAGCTTCAGATGGAAAACAGCTTTATAGAGGATATGAATCTACTGGGGGAGTAATAGGATATGAGCTTTTTGATGAAGATTATGTAGATATTATAGATTTTGTAGCTACAAAATCTGCAGAAAGAGCTATTCTTGGATTAAAAGCAAAACCTGCCCCTGCTGGAAAATTTCCTGTTATCGTATCTTCCCAGGCTGGCGGAACAATGATACATGAAGCTGTAGGACATGGATTAGAAGCAGATTTAGTTTATCAGAATCTTTCTGTTTACAAAGGAAAAATTGGTAGTAAAGTTGCTTCTAAACTTGTTACAGTAATAGATAGTGGTGTAGAGCAAGGAAAAAATGGGTTTTTAAATTTTGATGATGAAGGAGTCCCTGCCCAGAAAAATATTCTTATAGAAAATGGTATTTTAGTTGGATATATGTATGATAGACTTACAGCTTTAAAAGAAGGAAAAAATCCTACAGGAAACGGGCGAAGGGAAAATTTTAGACATATACCCATGGTTAGAATGACAAATACATACATAAACTCTGGAAAAGATAATCCTCATGATATTTTAGCAGATACAAAAAAAGGTATATATGTTGTAAAAATGGGAGGAGGACAGGTTAATACTGTTAATGGAGATTTTGTATTTGAGATTATAGAAGGATACATGATAGAAAATGGAAAAATAAGTTATCCAATAAAAGGAGTTTCTTTAATAGGAAATGGACCAAAGGCATTAATGGATATTGACGCTGTAGGATATGATTTAGGCTGGGCAATAGGCACCTGTGGTAAAAGCGGACAGGGTGTCCCTGTTGGAGATGCTCAGCCAACAATAAGAA
>JAADDV010000106.1 GCA_013153795.1 Aquificota bacterium
TAAGGAGGTATAAAATGGATAGAACAGGGGAAAAAGCAATAATGCCAAAAGGTTCTAATCTTATCCAGCAAAATTATATAACAAAGGAAGGGTTGGATATAGTAAACAAACACATCAGTTTATTTAAACAATTTATCCAATCCCAAATGGTAGAAGGGATTGATTATGGCTATATAGTAAACAAAGAGGGGAAGCCTATCTCTGAAAAACCGATACTTTTCAAATCAGGAGCCGAAAAACTTGCGATGCTGTTTAGTTTCTCACCTGTCTATGAAATTGATAAATTTGAAGATTGGGATAAAGGAATTTTTAGATATGAGGTTAAATGTTCACTTATTAGCAGGAAGACTGGAGAAATAATAGCAGAAGGACACGGAATAGCTCATTCAAAAGAAAAAAAATACAGAAGTGAAAAAGTAGACCCGTTTGACCTTCCGAATACACTTCTAAAAATGGCTAAAAAGCGTGCCTTCGTCGATGCGATTTTACTTGCGACTGGTGGTAGCTTCTTCTTCACACAGGATTTAGAAGATAATGTTGAAACTTATCAAGAAGATAGCATTACAGATGCACAAATAAAAAAGATAAGTGTTTTAGTTAAAGAGTTAGGCTGGTCAGAAGAAGAATTTAAACAATGGCTAAAAAAAGTCGCACAAGTAGAAAGTAGAAGAGAACTCAAAAAATCACAAGCAAGTAGGGTTATTGAATATCTTCAAAATAAATTAAATCAAAAGAAACAATCTTAAATGGGCTTTTAGCCCTTTCTTTAAAACAATCACGCTTGTAAAAAATGTAAAACAAAATCCATCTATTTTTACACAAAATAGTTTCAAAATTCTTGAGGGAGATGATGAAGAAAATACTAACACTTAAAGCAATCTTAAACAGTGGCTATCAATTAAAAGAAACAGAGGAAGTAGTAGAAGTTCCGTTTGTAGTGTTGAAAGCCAACTCTCCAATGACACCACAGGTGGAAAATGAACCTAAAACAGTAGTATTTACACAAGAAAGTCTCCAGAGAATACAAAAAGATATTATCGGTAAACCTGTTCTAGTAGACCACTGGGAAAGTGTTCGGAATATAGTTGGGGTAGTATCATCTGCAAGAGTGGAAAACGACACATTAATAGCGACAATAAAAATTCCAAAAACAGAAGAAAGGTTAATAAGCCTTATCAAACTAAAACCAAGCCCTATTCAAGAGGTATCAATTGGAGGCTACATAAAAGCTTATGAAGAAAGCAACGGACTAATAACTATTACAGATTTTGAAACAAAAGAGTTGTCCCTTGTAATCAAAGGGGCATCTCCAGACACAAAAAGACTTGATGCAAAACAATCAAATAAACAGGAGGATACAGTTTTGAAGGAACAGATTGAAAAACTAGAAAAAGAAAATAAGGAGTTAAAAGCAAAATTAGAGGAAAAAGAAAAAGAAATAAGTAAATTAAAAGAAAAGCTTGAGATAATGGAACTAACAGCATACAAATCAGAAAAAGTAAAAGAAATTGACCCAAGATTAGTTGCTCTTGCTAAACCAGCTTTAGAAATGGCAACTAGTAAGGAGCAAGTAGATAAATTAATAGAAGATTACAAAAAAATGACAGCAAGTTTACCAACATTTAACACACCAGCACCAACAAATTCATCAGAAGAAAATCCATTTAAAGTTATTTAAAGCAAATAAAAGGAGAGAGTAAATGGCGAAAATAAAAGATGGCGACAGAATAAAATTTGTTAACAACACAGGTGAAGAAATAAAAGGCGGTTCTCTTATCAATGCTGAAGGGTTCTACGGAGTAGTTTACAAAACAGTCAAAAATGGTGAGGAAGGGGTTCTTATTATAGAGGGTGTCATAAAAGCTGAAGCAGTTGACCCGACAGTAGCCATAAATAAAGGGGATAAACTGGTTTATACACAAGGAAAAGTAAATAAAGCTACTGGAGCATCTGGAGAAATACTTATAGGTAAAGCAATTGAAGATAAACCTGCAGGTGAAACAGAAGTATCTGTAAAACTAAATCCTTTTTATTATTAAGGAGGTAATTAAATGAGTATAAATTTCTTTCAAAAACACACACCTTCAGAAGTTTTAAGAAATCCAAAGCTAATGGCAATGTTTGCTGATGGGATAACAAGCTATATGAGAGCTGGGGTATATGATGGAAACACACCATTAACCTATGAAGAAGGGAAAACCCTGATTGAGAAAAAATTAACAGCAAATATGGCAACATCAGCACCATCGTTTATAACCCAGCCACAAAAACCAAAGGTTGTAAGAGTAGACGACCTTCTACCAGAAACAGACACCAGATACCTAAGAATATTCAACACGATACCATCTGATAGTGAAGCTGAAATTTATCAAAAAGCAAAGCAGTCTATCACTATCAAAAAGATTAGTGAAGGTGAAGAAGTAGAGTTTGCAGGTGGAATATCTGGAGAGGAAATTACAGTAAAAAACATCACTTGGGCAGCAGGTATAAGAATGCCAAGAACTTGGTTTGAGGATAACAAGATTTACCAAATATCAAACTTTATACAAAACGCAAAAAGACAGTTTTTAAACAACAAAGCAAGATTTTTTTATGAGTTAATAAAAGCACAAAACTACGATACTGCAGATATAGACACTACAAACTACGACACGGTGATAAACTCTCTAAATGATGCATACGCAAAGCTAAAAAGGAAAGCGAAAGCCGACCTTGTAGGAAAGACGATTTATATTGTATGCTCTCCAGAACAGGCGAAAATCTTCGAACAGGCAAAGATTGACAGTCTTATAAGAGGAGAAAGGGGAGCAAGATTAAGGTTCAACTATGAGATTATAGATACTGTTCATCTTAATCCAGACAACCCTGCAGAGATGGTTATTGGGAAAGCAGACCAGTATTACCAATTAAGACAACCACTAAAAGCAGACCAAGACTTTAAGATAAGCACATTAGAGGTAGAGATAGTATTTAGCGAGCGTTTCAATGGAGTAATTCTTTCAACAGACTACGGATTAAAACTAAATATCCAGTAAGGAGGAAATATATGTTTGAAGTAAT
>JAADDV010000097.1 GCA_013153795.1 Aquificota bacterium
AAGATAAGGAGCTATCTCTCTTAAAGTTTTGTATCCATAAAATCTATCATAAGGATATTCAGTCGCAAGTTTTTTTTCAATTTTTAGTGCTTCATTTAGTAAGCCTTTAGCTTCTAAAATTTTACTTTTTAAAAAAAGATATATAGGTATATCTTCTTTTTTTAAAGCTTTATCATCTATCTTACTTAAATAATAAGAAGCTTTTTTTAAATCTTTATCAAGATATTTCCTTGTTAGAAATAGATAACTATAATGAGTTATAGCGATATCTTCATATAAAGATAAATCTTTTTCTATCTCCGTTGTTTTTAAACCAAGAGTATCAGCCTGTAAAAGGGCAAAATAAAGGGCATAAGGATAAAAAATATTATCTTTTTCAGCTTTAAAACATTCATAACTTCTTAGATACTTTTCTTTTTCAAAAAAAGCATAACATTTTTCTATATTGTTTTTTTCTATACTGTAGGAAAAACCTAAAATAAAAAATATTAATACTATTGCTATAGAAAATCTCATTTTTTGAAAGCCCCCAGTTTAAAATTATTTTTTTCGTAAATTTTTAATTAATCTTAAACTCTATATCAAATCTTGTCCCTTCCCCGTATCTACTTTGCATATTTATTATACCGTTATGACTATAAATGATTTTGTAAACCATAGGAAGCCCAAGTCCTGTCCCTTTTTGTTTTGTTGTGAAGAAAGGCTTAAATATTTTTTCTTTGTGCTCTTCTTTTATACCTATTCCATTATCCTCTACAAAAAGTAAAACTATTTTATCATTTTTCTTCTTGATGTATCTTGTTGATATTTTTATATATTTTTCCTTTACGTTCTTTTCTTTTAATGCGTCTAAAGAGTTTAAAACTAGGTTGAAAATAACCTGTCTTATAAGATTTTTATCAAACTCAAACTCAGGGATATTTTCATCAAAGTCGTATACTACTTTTATTCCTTCATCTTCGAAATCTTCTTTTAAAAGTTCTACAGAATGCTTTACTTCTTTATTTAGATTTCCTTTTTCAAATTTTGGTTCTATCAGTTTAGAGAAGTTTAAAAAAGACACTGTTAGCTCATTTAGTCTGTTTACCTCATTTTTTATAATCCCTGAGAACTCCCTTACAAGTTCGTTATCTATATTATGTCTTAGATAGTTTGCTGCATTTCCTATAGCATAAAGGGCATTTTTAACCTCATGGGCAATTTTTGCACTCATTTCTCCCATTGTTGCCATACAGTTAAGGGTTTCTCTTTCTTTATGGGCTTTTTCCAGTTTGTTTAGATAGTCTTGTAGAGAGGATACCATCATATAAAAACTAAGGGTGAGCTGCTGGATTTCATCTCCTGAGTATTTTTTGAATATATCACATGTTGAACATCTATCTAATGCCTGATTTCCTAGCTCTTGAAGTATTTCTTTACCGTTTTCTGCTGTTAACCAGCAGTATTGAGTTTCATCTTTTGGGCATATTTCTTTTTTCTTTCCAAAAGGTTTTAGTTCTATAAGCTCATTCATATTTGAAGATGTAAGGCTTAATATCTTCTCCTTTAGAACTTTTAGCGGTTTTATCATGTATCCTGAAATTAAAAATGTTCCTGCTGCTGAGAAAACAATAACAAAAAAGGCAATAGCCACAGTTTGTAAAAGTATCTTTAATAAATCTTTATCTATATCTCTTTTCAGCAGGTTTAAGTCATACTGGACGTATGCATAGCCGAGAATGTCTTCATCTATTTTAATAGGATAGTAAAAATCAATTAAATTTTTACTTTGTTTTTTTACAGGGATGTTTTTAAATAGTTTTATTTTTTCTTTTTTTACTAAACCAAGACTTTTTAAATCTTTATCACCTATTATTTTTCCTGATGGGTCAAAAATTTGAACTTGTGTTACAGAAGGAATACTTAAAAGAGTTGAAACTAGCTCATTTATTTTTTCAAGGTTTAGAACAATAAAAGCCTCTTTATAACTTTCTATAACACTTTCAATAGTTTTTATTGTGCTGTTTTTCTTTTCAGAAAGAAGTTTTTGTTCAAAACTAAAAAATGTAAAGAGAATTGCTCCTATAAGAACAAGAAGAATATAAATAGATGTTGATAAAGCAACTTTCCATTGAATAGAAAGTTTTTTAAACATAAGTGCCTCAGCCTTTTTTATAGAATATATTCAGTTTTTCTCACATTCCCATTTATATCCAACACCTCTTACTGTTTTTATGCATTTTCCATATTCTTTTAGCTTTTCTCTGAGATGTTTTATGTGAACATCTACTGTCCTATCATATACGTCGTATTCCCTTTCCCAAACTTTATTAAGAATTTCCTCCCGTGAGAAAACTTTTTCTGGGGATTTTACAAAAAGTAATAGCAGTCTAAACTCTTTTGATGTAAGAGAAATCTCTTTATCTTCTATTAAAACTTTAAACTCTTCTGGTTTTATCCGTAAATCTTTTATTGTTATATCTTTATTATCCTCAGAAGTTGTTTTTCTTTGAGTTCTTCTTAAAACAGCTCTTATCCTTGCTATTAGCTCTTTAAAGGAAAAAGGCTTTGTGACATAATCGTCTGCTCCAAGCTCAAGACCAACAATTTTATCAATTTCTGTTGATTTTGCTGTAAGCATTATGATAGGAATATCTGAAATTTCCTTGTCTGATTTAACTATTTTACAAAACTCAAGACCGTCTATATCAGGAAGCATAATATCTAAAAGAATAAGGTCAGGAGGATTTTTTTTAAGTTCTTTTAAAGCCTCCATACTGTTTAAAAACTGTTTTACCTGTATGTAATATCAGTGATTTTCTTAAAGAATTTAACAAAAACGATATAAAAAGCTTTTTAATTCAAAACGCAAAAAAGTTTCTAAAAAACTTATAAAACTTTTATCATAAAACTACAACAATATATGTATCTTTTAAAAGGAGGCTTTATTTTGGCGCTTATTTATGTAGTAGAAGATGATGAAGATATTAACGAGCTTCTAGCCTATAATCTTCAAAAGGAAGGATACCAGGTAAAACAGTTTTTAAACAGTATGGAGGCTTTAAAAGAACTT
>JAADDV010000125.1 GCA_013153795.1 Aquificota bacterium
CTGCTGAAGATATTGACTTTATTGATTCTTTGCTTTATTTTTTTATTAACCGGTTTTAACGGGTTTTATCTGAACGAAGTGGGATAGAAAGAAATTCAAAGAACAGGTACAAGCATTGAAAACAATAGCTGTTTTATCTGAACGAAGTGGGATAGAAAGTTTGTTTTGTTTCCTCCTTTTGGTTTAGGTGATTTAGGGTTTTATCTGAACGAAGTGGGATAGAAAGTCATATTCAAAAGGCTCTTGAGATAAAGCTAATATCTGTTTTATCTGAACGAAGTGGGATAGAAAGTTATAAAAAGTTTTTTATTATCTAAATAGTTTTTAGTTTTATCTGAACGAAGTGGGATAGAAAGGATATTATAGTAGACTGGTTGACACTTATGTTTCTTTGTTGTTTTATCTGAACGAAGTGGGATAGAAAGTTATGAAATTCTCGTTGATGCTGAATCATCTTGGTTAGTTTTATCTGAACGAAGTGGGATAGAAAGAAAGGAACAGAAAAAGCAGGAATAGACATAGGATTAAGTTTTATCTGAACGAAGTGGGATAGAAAGCTGTCCATTAAAGTCACAAAAAGAGACTTCTACATAGAAGTTTTATCTGAACGAAGTGGGATAGAAAGGATGTTTTTTCAAGCTTTAAATCCAAAACAATCACATCGTTTTATCTGAACGAAGTGGGATAGAAAGACACTATTTTAAATTTCAAAAAGGGGGGTGTATGTAGTTTTATCTGAACGAAGTGGGATAGAAAGGTACAGATATTGTAGTAGATTGGCTGATGTGGAAATTGTTTTATCTGAACGAAGTGGGATAGAAAGCCGCAATAATATAACGCTGTTCACAAATGTTACTAAGTGTTTTATCTGAACGAAGTGGGATAGAAAGCGGGCTCATTTAAAAATCTAAAGGAGTTTATTATGGCTGTTTTATCTGAACGAAGTGGGATAGAAAGGTGGAAGATTACGCAAATGCTTTAAAGGAAGGATACAGTTTTATCTGAACGAAGTGGGATAGAAAGTCGTTCGTACTTGATGAAGCACAAAGAGTACTACTTAATGAGGAATTTGTAAAAAGAAAGAAAATTATTGTGAAGTATGTTTCTCTTTTTCTTGGTTCACCCAGATTCCAAGAAGAATCAATATAAAAAGAAATCCCCCTCCTATCATTAAAAATGCCATTAGCTTGCCAGTGTCTTTTAACATTGACCCTATATTTGGGAAAAGAAAGATATATACAAGGAATAATACAAAAAAAACTCCTATTAACTTTCCAATTAAAACTACTCCTCTTACTCCAAAGAAAGCCAGTAATCCAAGGAGAAGTAGAGCTATTAGTATAATTTCCATTTCCCACCTCCTTTCTATAAATATAAGCAGAAATCCACTATGAGGTAACAAAGGCTAGAACTTGTGATAGAGGTTATAAATCAGGCAAAAAAAGATATAGAGCATATAAAAAAGATTTAAAATAGGAAGTTTAAAAATGAGATAAACCATATAGGAAAAGAGCTTATAGATGATGTGATAAGATACCTAAATAGAGAAGAACAAAAAGAGGTAAAAAATGAGTAAAGGGTTTTTAAAAGTTGCCGAGGAGTTATATAAATTAGGGGTAAATTCTAGAGGAGATAAGAGAGAGTTTGCCTTCAGGTCTGCTATAAGTAGAGCTTATTATGGGGTTTTGTGGTATGTGAGGGATTTTTATAAGTTAAGAGAAAGCGAAGATTTGCATAAAGTAGTGTTAAAAAAACTGGAAAGGAATCATGATGAAATAGTTTTATTTTTGTTTTTAGAACTCAAACAGGCAAGAGTTGATGCAGATTATAAGTGGAAAAATTTGAAGATTTTGAAACAGGTTGATAAAAAAGTAGCCAAGCAATATATTAATATGGCAAAGAGCATAATTAATTATATAGAAAGAGGAATTTAAATGGCTAAAGTAAAAGTTCCACTTAAAAATATAGGAAAACTTACTAAAACTATCTTAGAAAAAAACAAAATTCCCTATGATGAAATAAAAGTTTCTGAAGGTGAAAGGGAAGATGATGTTGAATATATAATAGCTGTGTATAGCAAAAAAGAACTTCCTTTTGATAAAACTATAGAAGTTAGAAAAAAGCTTTATAAAGAATTGAAAGATGTTTTAAATGGTGATAAATTTATAGTGGCATATTTAGTAATATAACCCTGTAATACAATCTATCTCCAGACAGCTCTAAAACTATTACTAACATCTTCTAATTTTTAATCTTATTTATCTTTCATGATTTACTGTTTCTACTTTAGTGTTAGATAAGCCAAAATTTATAAACCTGAAAAACTCCTTTTTATCTATCTTAACTTTCATCTCAAAAAAACTGTCTTCCTTAATGACGTAGATTATAATCTTAATTTAGAACTATTTCTCCTTTGGAGTTGGAAAGAATATATTAAGAGAGCAGAAATAATCTTAAATGGAGTATTAAAATGACAGCATTAAAATTAAACCAAAAAATTGATAATACTTTATTAAATAAAATAAAAAGTTTACTTGAAGAAGAAGGTATTGAAGGTGACTTTTGGATAGTAAAAGATAAAGAAGTAAAAAATAGATACAATATCATTATTAGAGCAAAAAATATAAAAACTACAGAAAAAAGAATAAAAAAAGAGATAGATATAGAAAAAAAGATAGGCTCTTTAATACCTGACAGACACTTCCTTGTTATAATCCACCCAGCATAGTTCTCCTGTAATACATTTTATCTCCAGACAGCTGGGGAATGTATTACACTTTCCCTGACCTTTTCTCCAGTGTTCTAAGACCAAAATAAAAGACAAAAACACCACCTATTAGGTAGTAATCAAACTCTGTGAGGGGAATGCTATAGACCTTTGCTCCTATGTAAAAAGATGCTAATGATAATCCTGTATCAGCCTAAATTTTTAGCTATTTTAAGACCTAACACTTTTCTTAAATTTGTTCTTTTTGTTTGGGAAGTTTGTATTTTTCTTTAAAGAGATTTCTCTAAATTTTGAGGTATAGAAAGATTTATCCAAATCTTTT
>JAADDV010000198.1 GCA_013153795.1 Aquificota bacterium
GTGTCCGAGCGGCCGAAGGAGCAGCACTGGAAATGCTGTGCACCACTTGTTGGTGCCGCGGGTTCAAATCCCGCCCCATCCGCCATATTAATGTGATAGAATAAAAACTGTGGGTGCCTCCGAATAGGAGCTGGTGAACCCCGCCAGGCCCGGAAGGGAGCAACGGTAAGCCAGTTATCCTATGTCGGAGGTTTACCCACTTTTAAAACACTTACAGAAGGAAAGATATGCCTCTTATCTATGTAGTAGAAGACGATGAGGATATTAACGAACTTCTTGTTTATAATCTAACAAAAGAAGGTTTTGATGTAGAGCCTTTTTACAGCAGTAAACCTGCATACACTTCCATAAAACAAAAAAAGCCAGACCTTATAATCCTTGATATTATGCTTCCTGATATGGATGGTCTTGAACTGTGTAAACTTTTGAAGTCTGAAAAGGAAACTGCCGATATTCCTGTTATTATGCTTACTGCTAAAAGCACAGAGATAGACAAAATCGTTGGTCTTGAGCTTGGAGCTGATGATTATATAACAAAGCCTTTTTCTATAAGAGAGCTTATTGCCAGAATAAGGGCGATTTTAAGAAGAATAAAAAGAAGAGATTGTCAGGAAGAAGTTAATATATATAAAAAATATAGTCTTCTGGTTGATTTTGATAAGTTTTTAGTCTTAATAAATGATAAAAATATAAAACTGACAGGAAAAGAGTTTAAACTGCTCTCTTTGCTTATAAAATCTGAAGGAAAAGTGCTTTCAAGAGAGTATATATTAAATGTCATCTGGCAGGATGAAGATGATGTTTACGATAGAACTGTAGATGTTCATATAAGACATTTAAGGGAAAAACTAAAAGATTACGGAAAGTTTATTAAAACAGTTAGAGGAATAGGGTATAAATGGGAAACTGATTAGGTCTGTAGGTTTTCTGCAGATATATTCTTAGGTATTACAAGTCCTCCAGAGAGTATTATTTTTGTTGCTTCATCTATTGTCAGGTCTGTATGGATAATCTCTTCTTCTTTTACAAAGATTGTGTATCCTGAGGTTGGGTTTGGAGCTGTTGGAACATACACAGCAAAGTATGTCTGGCCATTTATTTTTACCTCACTTGCTACAAATGCTATAGAAAGCATTCCCTTTCGTGGGAATTCCACCAATACTGTTTTTTTAAATGAGCCTTTTCTTATAAATAGTGATTCTGTTATCTGTTTTAATGAGTTGTAGATAGAACGGACAAGGGGTGTTTTTGAAAGCAGATAATCTCCAAAACTTAGTATCTTTTTTCCTAAGAAGTTCTTTGCCAAAAGACCTGTAAAGAACACTATTAAAAGGGTAGTCAAAATTCCTATTCCCGGAATATCAGGAATAGGGAATATATATCGTAGATATGGAAGTACTAGATTGTTAACAAGTGAAAGGATATAGAAAACAATCATTAAAGTAAGGGCAACAGGCAGTAAAACCAGAAAGCCCGTTATAAATGTGTCCCTTACTGATTTTAATGAAAAAATCTCTTTTATTTTTCTCATTCTTTTGCCTGCTGAGAGTTACCAGGTCTCTGGTAAGGAACAGGTATATACTGAACAGACTGGTAACCAGAAGGTTGCGGATAAAGTTCCATAAGTGCGTATACTTCTTCTGGCATATCTGTAGATACTCTAAGTCCAAGCTCTTTTGCCTTCTGGACAGTTATTGGATAGTCGTGGGTGTATTTTCCTAAAGATAGTTCCTCTGCTACTTTTGTTGCTACTTCTTCAGAATATCCTTTCTTTAAAAGAAGGCTCTTTACATTGTCATACATCTGTTTTAATGCTTTTTCACTTACATCTATTTTTACCCAGGTTGCATCTTCTATTTCGTTAGGTTCTTTAAGGTCTTTTATTTTTACAATAGATGCTGCTGGTTCTTGCCCAAGTTGAGGGTCTACTGGTCCTAAAACTGCGTGCTCGTCCATAATTATCTCATCTGCTGCTAAGGCAATTAATGTTCCTCCTGACATTGCATAGTGGGGAACAATTACTCTAACAGGGGCTTTGTGGTCTGCAAGTGCCTGTGCTATCTGTGTAGCTGCAAGGGCAAGCCCTCCAGGTGTGTGGATTATAAAATCTATTGGCATATCTTTTGGGGTAAGCCTTATGGCTCTTAAAACCTGCTCTGAGTCTTCAATAGTTATAAACCTCATCATAAAGAATCCTAAAAATGAACGGGTTTCCTGTCTGTGTATCATCGTGATTACACGGGACTTCCTCTTTTCTTCAATAGCCCTTATGAGTCTTTCTCTACTCCACTCTAATGTTTGGGCTTTTAGCATTGGAAAGATAAGCATAAATAGAAAAATAAGCCAGAATAGTTGACTAATCATGTAGCCGTATGGATCCATTTTATCCTTCCTCCTTTAGTTTATTAAATTCTGCTCTTATTTTTTCTTCAAGCTGGTTTTCATCATCTACAGACTGAACTAATTTAAATAAATATCTGTTATCTTCAAGTCCTGCTATCTCTTTTTTGTAGTTTCCTGATTTGTAGCCAAACTCCTGTCTTATGTGGTTTAGTATGTTTTTTCCAATGTATAAAAGGTATAAATCTTTAAATGATATTGTATTTTTAACAAGAAGACCAAAGAAAAATATTCCTTCAAATGGCTCGTCTTTTAAAAATCCTTCTGCAACCCTCTCTGTCAGATAGATTATCTTTTGGGTTAGGTCAGTTTCTCCAAGATAGTGATGGATATAAACACTGTTAACATCTACATTATGCAGGTCTTCATTTAGTCCTTTTTTGAACATATCTATAAAGCCACTTTTTAATGCTTCTTCTGCTGACCCTGCATTTAGTAAAATAAAAGATAGTATGAAGTGCCAGATATCAACTACTTCAATTTTTATGTTATCCATATCAAGCTTTTGCTTTTTCCACCACTTCCACGGCGTGCTTTCTACAAGCTCTGCACACTCAAGCCATATAGCCCGTGCAAAGTCTGTTGTTGTTCTTTCTTTTTTCCAGTTTTCGTTTATTTTTGAATTTAGCTCATCTTGAAG
>JAADDV010000189.1 GCA_013153795.1 Aquificota bacterium
ATATATTTTAAGACCTATAAAATCTGAACATTTTCCAGAAGAGAACATAGAAAAAATATAAAGAAGGCAAAATATAAGCTAAGGAAGAAAGCTCTCGTTTTTGTAAAAATTCAAAAACTATAGCTATTAAAGAACCAATAAACAGAAGATAAAAAGATATATTTGCTTCTTTTTCATTTATTATTTTATAAACATTAGGTATTTGTTTCCCATCTTGAGCTTTTTTGACATAAACCATATTCCAAATAATTCTAGGCATAAGATGAAGCATTGCTCCAAATATAGTGATTCCTCCAAAACCTAAAATCATTGCATCTAGATGAACTTCTATAAATTGAAGCATTTTACTTGCGCTTAAATGAATTCCCATTAAAACCCCAAAAACAAGGAAAGATAATCCTCCTAAGAAAAACTTTATTACATAAGGTAATTTTCCAAGTTTATGGGAAAAAACAGCTTTTAGGATGATATATAGGAAAATAAACAAAACCAGTAATTCAAAAATACCTGCATACATAATATATTTATAATCAAAATGATAAAAGGCAGCGAAAAGAGAAAAAGTTGATAACTGATGTAAGTAAAAAAATCCATTAGCAAATTTTATATTTAAAGTGTGCATTAAAAGCATCGGTATCCAGGCTAACTGAACACCGATAATAGCATTAAGCATTGAGCCAATAGTCATAGTATGAATAGCTGTCTGATAAAGAATATTTCCAGTAAGTCCTGCTAAAAAGAAAAACATAGAAGCAATATTCATATAAATAATAGAAATTAGTAAAAATCTAACAGTAATTGGTTGGATATTTTTTACAACAGTAAGAACATGAATAGAAAAGATAACAACAGAAACTAAAGAAACAGTAGCTGCAAATTCAAAAAGTTTTAAATACATACCTAAAGACGATATAACACTAAGAAGAAAAACAAAATAAGAAATTTGTGGAATTTTTAATGAAGATTGCTGGGAATTTGGAATAATTTGATACATTGCTCCTATTAAAGAATGTAAAACAAATCCAAAAACAGCTATTAAAGCCATATCTATATGGTCATATTTTAAAAATCTTGAAAAAAGGACAAAAATAAGGTCTACAAAAGCAAGTAAAAAGAAAAAGGGCGTTATTTTAGATACATAAAACATCATTTCCTCAATATAAAATTTTTTTATATTCTAATAACATCTCAAGAAAAAACTTTATGATAAGAGTCAAGAAAAATTTAGTTAAAATCAGTAAAAATTTATAACAGTAGAAAAATTTTTTGTGATATACTTTTGCCTAAAATTTTAGAGGAGTTTTTATCTTTAAAACTATATAATGGAAGTCAGCAGTAAAAATTTATTAGAAGTAAAAAATCTTTCAAAAAGATATCTTATTAAAAAACAGCTTTTTAAAAAAGAGTTTTTTTCAGCTGTAGATAAAGTTTCTTTTTATATAAAGACTCATGAAACTGTCGGTCTAGTAGGAGAATCTGGAAGTGGAAAATCAACTATAGGGAAACTAATTTTAAAACTTATTCCAAAAGATGAAGGAGAAATATATTTTAAAGGCAAAGAAATATATTCTTTTTCGAAAGAAGAAGAGAAAAAATTTAGAAGAGAAACATCTATAGTTTTCCAAGACCCACGGACTTCTTTAAACCCAAGATTTAAAATTTATGAAATTTTAGAAGAGCCTCTTATTGTTCATAAAATACCTAAAGAAGAAAGGAAAAAAAGAGTTGTGCAGACTATAAAAGATGCTGGTTTAGATGAAACATTTTTAGATAGATACCCTTCTGACCTTTCAGGAGGACAAAGGCAAAGAGTTGCTATAGCACGGGCTATAATTCTTGAGCCAGACCTTATAGTAGCTGATGAGCCAACTTCAGCTTTAGATGTTTCAGTCCAACTCCAGATTATAAATCTAATAAATAGACTGAAAAAAGAAAAAAAAATAAGTTTTCTTTTTATATCCCATGACCTTAATGTTGTAGGTCTTTTATCTGAAAGAATTATTGTTCTTTATAAAGGAAAAATAATGGAAGCTGGAGATGGGAAAAAAGTTATTAAAAATCCTCTTCATCCATATACAAAACTTCTTATAAGCAGTCTTCCTCCAGACCATCCTTCAAAAAGAAAAAAATTAGACTACATACCTGAAGTTTACAGAGAAGAAATTAAAGGAGGCTGTGTTTTTTATTCTCGTTGTCCAATAGCTCAGGATATTTGTAAAAAAGAACCACCAGTAAAAACAATAGATAATAGGGAGGTTTACTGCCACATTGTTTGATAGTCCCTTAGTTTTTCATCTATTAATAATCTTTTTTCTTTTATTACTTTCAGCCTTTTTTGCAGGAATAGAATCTTCCTTTTTTTCTATGGATTGGTTGAAAATTAAAAGACTTGCAAAAGAAGGAAATAAAGCTGCAAAAATAGCTGACTGGCTTCGCTCAAGACCAAAAGAATTGGTTATCACATTTTTAATAGGAAATGAACTTGTAAATATCACGGCTTCAGCTATAACATCAAGTCTTGTTATTGAATATTTTGGTGAAGAATATCTTTTTATAGCTGTTATTGTAATGACAATTCTTATTCTTACTTTTGGAGAAATAACTCCAAAAACAATAGGCTCATACTATCCAGAAAAATATGCTCTTTTTGCTGCTAGACCTTTTTACATTTTTTATCTAGCTGTAACTCCTTTTAGATTTCTATTTATGAAAGTAGCTGAATTTTTCCTAAAAAAGCTAGGTCTGGATATTCCTGTTGAAAGTCATAAGCTTTCTCAAGAAGACCTTCTTACTATTGTAAATATAGGAACAGAAAAAAACATCTTTTCAGAAGAAGAAAAGAAAATAATAGAAGCTGCCTTGGAATTACATGAAACAACAGTTAGTGAGATAATGACCCCTAGAAGAGATATTTTTGCTATAGAAAAAGGTCTTTCTGTAAGAGAAGTTTTAGAAATAGTAAAAAAGCATGATTACAGTAGAATACCCGTATATGAAGGAACATTAGATAATATAGTAGGTAT
>JAADDV010000160.1 GCA_013153795.1 Aquificota bacterium
GGTCTTTGTCATAAATTAGTATATGCACTAAATTGTCTAGTTCTTGATGAGAACAGGCTTTTAAAAAGTCTAAATCTTTATCTTGAATCATAGGTTTTCCTTATTTTTAGGATTATCAATACATATATTTAAATCAAGTTCATAATTATCCTCTATTCTCTCTTCAACATCTCTACATGATTTAAACCCATTCTTTTTATCATTCTCTGTTTTATTCTTTTCAAAATAAAGTGTAAATTCATTCCAAGTAAGAATCTCTTCAATCATCTTATTAGAAAAAGGTTCATTAAAATTCAAATTCTCTTCAATAGCTTTTCTTAATTCTGAGCTTTTAGTAAGCTCTGTGATTTTATTACTTTTAAATTTATTTTTTCTTTTTTCTATCCATTTATTTAGAGTTCGATATAACTCTTTATCCTCTCTAATTTTTTTAGAAATATTTTTTTCAAGTTTTTTTTCTCCTTTTTTATAATTAATAAAGTTATTAACTTGTTCTACCACATCTTTTTTCTTATCTATCTTATACTGATCTAAATTTAAAGTATATTTTTTAGATACTCTTTCTACTTTTTTATTCCACTCAGTTACAAACTCTTTAAAATCTATTTCTACAACTTTTTCTGGTATAGGATTAGATTTTTTCTTGGCTTCTTTAACTTCAATAGGATTTTCACCTATCTTTCGATTTGAGCTGTTTACTTCTTTTGTTAAATGCACATCCTTTTTTAACTCATCTATTCTAACTTTTGTTATGGTACGAGTAACGTTTCTTTCTTCTATACTTCTTTTATAGGTTTCTCCTGAATCATTCCAAAAGTTTAAATAGCCGACTACAGCTAAAGCAACTAGAAAACTCATAATCACTCCAATTATTATTTTTCTATCTTTTTTCTTAACTTTTACAAAGTCATTATCTATTGAAATACTATATTCTAACTTATCTTCAAATACATCTTCTATTTGACTAGTTAATGCTTTATGTACTTTTTCATTTTCACTAAAATTACTATAACTTAAAAAAGCTGTAATCTCAGTAATAGGACGGTTTGAAAAGTCTTTACCTACACGATAAAAAAGAAATAAAGTTTTACCATCCACAGTAATAAACTTCTGTTGACTACCTTTTAACTCTTCATATTTACTTTTTAATGTTTCAAATATTTCATTATCAAATTCATCTGATTTTGTCCATGTTGCATTTTGACCATTGACCCAAATATGTCTTGCTTTATAAAATTTCATTTTTTACCTTTCAAAAATTAATTCTAATTTATTATTATCAATCCATTTTGTTATTTCTTTTCCTTGAGATAAAGTATACAACTCTTCTAAAGAAAAACTTATGTACGTTCGAAATTCATAAGTATGAGCTATCCCCTCTTCTTCAAAATCAAGCTGATATCTCTTATCTTCTTCTAATGTTATTTGATTTCTAAAAAATATTGTGTTACTTGAACATTTTCTATTTTCATTTTTATCTAAAAAACTAGAAAAACCTTCTATTGTTACATCATCGGCAGTTCTTACTGCAATAGTCATACCACATTCAAAATGTAAACTATTATCTTCCATCCCTTTAAGAGCTACCGATATATAAGATACTCCATTTTGTTTAATCTCTTTTATCTTATTATTTCTATCTTCTATTTTCTTTATCTCAGATTTTTTATTATCATTAAAACCATAACTATACTCAATATCATCAAGACGAAAGTTATCTAGTTTTTTGATTTTATTAAGCCAATTTCTTATACCGTCTGTTTCAAATTTATCAGAAGGTTTACCATCGTAAATATCATCATAGATTTCATCCATTTTTTTATCTAACTTCTCTTTAATACTACTTTGTTCAAAAGCTTCAAATTTTTTAACAACCTTAAAATTTATACTGTTAAAATCATTAAGCGTATCTACTTTAGCAATACGCTTAAGAAGTTTTTCATACTCCTCTTTCAATTCCATAAATGGAACTATGTTTTCAGTTAAATAAGAATGAAAATCATCTTTAGAACCTGACACTTCTAAAGCTTTAAAATGTTCTTTTCCTTTTTCTGTTTGAAACTCATCTTTTTTCATCTCTTTTAATGTATTCAAAAGTTTGGTATGAATTACTTCGTCTTCAAAAAACTCTTCAGAGATTTCTAAAGTACTCTCTATAACTTCATTAATAGTACTCGCATCTTCTAACTTAGATAAAATATTAGATTTGTCTTCTTCAAGTTTTTTTCTTTTTTCTTCCTCTTCTATTTTATTAAGTATCTCACTTTTTTTAGTTACTAAAATTTTTTCATACTCTTTAATCTTATCAGTCTTTTCAAGCTCATTACTACTATCTAATAACTCATCAATAGTATTAAAACTATCTCTACTTTGACAATTCTTTAAACAATCATCAACCTTACTCATCCAACTATCTCTTTTATCTTGCTCTATTTTTTTCTTAATCTCAAGCCTCTTCTTAGATAGATTTTTTTTCTGATTCTCCACTTCTCTATTACGTATAATATCTTGACTATCATCTAATTTTTTAAATAAGCTATCAATACGCTCTAAATCACTCTCATTATTACAACTTCTTAAACACTCTTTTACAGTATTAACCCATTCATCTGTAATTGTCTTCTCATCAAAATTTTTAATCTTTTGATTAAGTTGCTTTTGCTTTGAAAGAGGTGCATCAAATGATAGTAGTGCAATTTCTCTTTTCTTCTCATCTGCTGTCATATTTATATCATTAACTATTTTTTCTTCTTTTTTCTCTATCTCTTCTCTCTGTTTTATATCCAGTTCATTCATAATCATTGTAATTTTTTCCCTTTTTTTAGGAATATCTGAAAAGGCATAGAAGAAACTACTTTGAGTAGGATACTTTTTTAAAAACAATGATATATCTTCTTTTATATCAATGTTTTTTGCTTCTTTTTCATATTTATCTAGAATAGAGTTATAATCCTCATCTACATCTAACTTATTTTTATAGCTTACTCCTGCAACTGCTAATGAAGATAATG
>JAADDV010000009.1 GCA_013153795.1 Aquificota bacterium
TATTTTAAAACAATCTTTATACATAGGAAGTTTATACATTAATGTCCAAACTGGTCTAGTCTGAATGTTATTTGAGTTTGCCATCTCTAAAATTTTATCTCTCTCTTCTTTATTTTTCAATAAAATTGCATTTAACCAGTAATTAGAATAAGCATTTTTTGGTTCAGTAATAAAATCTATACCCAAGTTAGAGAAAAAATCTTTATAAATTTTTGCTAATTTCCTTTTCTGATTTACAAAATAGTTTAAATTTTCCAATTGTCCCAATAAAAGTGCTGCGTTTATATTTGGCATTCTGTAATTATATCCAACCTCATCATGACAATATTCCCATTTATGTGGAATTTTTGCAGTGGTTGTTAAGTGCTTTGCCTTTTTTGCTAACTCCTCGTTATTTGTTAAAATAACTCCTCCTCCTCCAGCCGTTGTTATTTTATTCCCATTAAAACTTAAAACACCTAATAATCCAAAAGTTCCTGTATGTTTTCCTCTATACAAACTTCCTAAACTTTCCGCCGCATCCTCTACAACAGGCAGGTTATACTCATTGGCTATTTCTATAATTTTATCTATTTCACAAGGATGCCCAAAGGTGTGCATAGGAAGGATAGCCGCTATTTCTTTTTTCGTTATTTTATTAAAAACTTTGCCATCTTTCCTTTCTGTATAGGTATCTAAAAAATATTTTAGATTTTCTGCTGACATACCTAAAGTTTCTTTATCAACATCTACAAAAACTGGCTCTGCTCCACAATATTTAATGGCATTACAGGTGGCTACGAATGTTAATGGTTGAGTGATAACTTCTGTATTTTCTTTTACTCCAGAAAGTTTTAAAGCTATATGCAAAGCTGATGTTCCGTTTACAGTTGCAATTGCATATTTTGAACCAGTTATTTCACATAATCTTTCTTCCACCCTATTTACAAATTCCCCAACAGAAGAAACAAAAGTGCTATCAATACACTCATTAACATACTTTTTTTCATTCCCCATAAAAACAGGCTCGTGTAAAGGAACAAAATCTTTCTTATAAAGTTTTTTTATAAAATCAACTATTTCTTTAGCTTTATCCATATTTACATCTTCTCATCTAAATACTTTCCTGTTTCTTTATGCATAAAGTTAGGTAAGAGAAAATTAAATAGTTCCACTAAATCTGTCTTTTCCCAACCATTTTTTCTCAATTTCTTTATTTGCTCTAAAAACTGTTCCAATTTTCTCTCTTCAAATGGAAGATTAAGCTTTACTATTCCTATATCCTCAAATTTATCTAAAATCACTTCCTCTCCTTCTGTAAAAAACTCTTCATAGTCTTTTTCTCCAGTCGTATCACTTTCAGAAAAATAAACAGCCCATTTTTTTTCTTTCGGCAGTATAGGTGCTAATTTGCGTGCCTCTTCTTCTGTTTTACATATATAAGGTTCATATCCTTGACTTTTAACAAATCTTAAAGCAATTTCAGTCAGCTCTAATAAATCTTTTTCTGGAGATAATTTTGGAAAAAACAGTTCCTTATTTTCACCTAAAAGCGTTGAAAGTAAACATAAAATTCCCGCTTCCTCTTGAGTTATAAAATATCTTCTTATTCCTTTTGGAGCAACTATTGGTTGTTTTTTTTGCATTCTTAAAATCCATGAATGAAGTAAACTACCATCACTAAACGCTACATTAGCAAATCTTGCTGTTGATATGTCTATATCTTTAGCGTATTTCATTAAAAATAATTCCATAATTCTTTTGCTTGCACCCATCATATTGACAGGATTAGACGCTTTATCAGTAGAAACACAAAAATATTTTTTAACCTTTTTACTTATGGACTGTTCTAAAGTTTTTACCGTGTTTAAAATATTAACTTCAATCATTCTCATCAATGTGTATTTATCTTTCTCACTTCTTACATGCTTTAAAGCAGAAAAATTTAGAACATAATCGTAATTTCCAATCTCATCAAAAAACTTATCGTATATATCACTTCCTATATCTAAAGCGAATGTTTTAAACTCACCATCTATATATCCTAATGAGCTTCTAATATCTCTCACTAATTCTGCAAGATTATTTTCACTAATATCTACAACATGTAGCTTTTTTGGATTTCTTTTAAATATTTCTTTTACTGTAGCACTTCCTATTGTCCCAGCCCCACCTAATACCAAAAAAGATGAATTTTGTATTATTTCCTCTAAATAATCAATATTATTTTTTAAATCGGAGTAAAACAAATTTTTATCTTTATTTAAGATTGCGCTGATATTCATATCTTAATTGCTCCGCTAAAATCTAAAATATCTCTTTCTTTTATATTTATATCTTTGAACTCCCTATGCCCAACTAAAACAACAACAATATCAGCCTTTTCTAAAGCCTCTTCCAAAGGATATATTTTAAACTTTTCAAATTTTTTTATATTTGGTTCAACAGGCATCACTTTATAGCTTTCATCTATTAATCTTTTTACTATATACAAAGCTGGACTTTCCCTTAAATCATCTATATCTGGCTTATACGCCAATCCTAAACAAGCTATCACTGGCTCTTTACCTTTTTTTTCTCTAAGTTTCTTTACTTCTTTTTTATTTTACCTATAATTTACTCTGTTTTGTACAAATTTACTTTCTCATGGTTATAAGCTATTTACTAGTATTCTATTTTGTATTATCCTATAAACTCTATTTCAACATTCCAATTTTTTATTTCAATATTTAAATTTTTGCTTATCTTGTTATTATCCATTGCAGAAAATCTTGGTCTTTCCGCAGATAAACCAAAGATATCTTTAGACACAGGATATACAAACTTTTTTATACCTTTTATCTCAAATATTTTCTTTGCCCATTCATACCTTGAAGCGTAGCCGGAGTTCGTCAAATGATACAGCCCAGTCAGTCCACTTTCCAGTGCTTTAAGAGTTATATCAACTATAGTCCTTGTAGACGTGGGAACGGATACCTCATCATAAGCCACTTTTAAGTATTCGTTATTTTTAGCCCATTGTAGTA
>JAADDV010000141.1 GCA_013153795.1 Aquificota bacterium
TTACAGTTCTTGGGATTATATTAGGAATTCTTTTTGGAGTTTACTTTAAAGAAACAGCTCTTTTAATAAAACCTTTAGGAGATGCATTTTTAAATGCATTAAAAATGATAACAATTCCTCTTATTTTTGCTTCTGTTTTTGTAAGTATTGCAAGTCTTTCTTCCATTAAAGAAATAAAAGATATGGGACTTAAAGCTATTCTTTATTATTTTTCAACTACGGCTTTAGCTGTTGCAACAGGGATACTTATTGTAAATATTATTCATTTTACTCCTCCAGAAGGCTTAAAACTTTCTTCTGAAGAAGTTCATATTCAAAAAGAATTTTCTTTAGAAAGTTTACTTCAAAGTTTTATTCCATCTAATATCTTTCAAAGTTTCGCTGAAGGAAAAGTTTTGCATGTTATTGTTTTTTCTATTTTGTTTGCTATAGCAGTTTTAACATTAAAAGAACAAAAAAAGGAGATTATCACAAAGTTTTTTGATGGAATAAATGATAGTATGCTAACTATCGCAAAGTGGATTATAAATCTGTCTCCTTTAGGGGTTTTTGCTCTTGTTTCATATATTGTTGCTGAAAGAGGACTTTCTTCTTTACTTTCTTTGTGGCAATATGTATTAGCTGTTGTTATAGGATTATTATTTCATGCTGTTGTTAATCTTGGTCTTATTGCTTTTCTTATTGGAAAATTTAATCCTTTTAAGTACTTCACAAAGGTTAAGGAAGCTCTTCTTATTGCTTTTTCAACCTCCTCTAGCTCTGCAACCCTTCCTGTTTCTATTGAAGTTGCAGAAACAAAAGCTGGGATAAAGAAAAAAGTTGCAGGTTTTGTTCTTCCTTTAGGGGCGACAATAAATATGGATGGAACAGCCTTGTATGAGGCTATAGCTGCTATGTTTGTTGCTTCCTTTTATGGAATAGATTTATCTATTGGTGAGCAGATTGTTATATTCTTTACTGCTTCTTTAGCTGCTATAGGTGCTGCTGGTATACCAAGTGCTGGACTTGTTACAATGACTCTTGTTTTCACTGCTGTTGGTATTCCTTTAGAAGGAATTGCCCTTATTTTATCGGTAGATAGATTTTTAGATATGCTTAGAACTACTGTAAATGTCTGGGGTGATTTGATAGGTGCTAAGATAATAGATAGATTTGTTAAAGACTAGCCTTTTATAATGCCTCCTCCTAGGAGGAGGTCTCCTTCATATATAGCAAGAATTTGCCCTGGTGCAAATGCTTCCTGTTTTTCTTCAAAAATTGCTTTGATTTTACCTTTATCTATTTTTATTTCTTTTACTTTTACAGGTTTTTGTTTGTATCTTCCCTGAACATAAATATTTGACATATTCCACTTTTCAGGTTCTATATGGAAGTTTAGATTTTCTGCTTCTACATATTCTTTTAAAAGATGTTCTCTTTCTCCAACTAACAAGATGTTTTTTTCACTATCTTTGTCTAGAACATATAAAGGTTTTTTCCATCTTATTCCTAAACCTCTTCTCTGCCCTATTGTATAAAATGGAAGTCCTTTATGTTTTCCAAGTTTTTTTCCTGATATATGAAGTATATCTCCTTCTAAAATATCGAAAGCCTTTGTGTCTTGTATATATTCTCCCGGGGTTTTACCAGCTGTAAAACAAATTTCAAAACTGTCTTTTTTTTGAGAGACAGGTATTTTATATTTTTCTGCGATTTTTCTTGTTTCTTCTTTTGTCATGTTTCCTAGAGGAAACATCAAAAGAGGGATAACCTCTTTCTCTAAAAGAGCCATAAAATAAGATTGGTCTTTTTTTGGGTCTATTCCTCTTTTTAAAAGCTTTACTCCTTCTTTTTTTTCTTTTCTTATATAATGGCCTGTTGCTAAAAAGTCTGCTCCTAAAACAACATTGACATATTTTGCTAAAAGACCTGTTTTTACTTCTTTATTACAGATACTACAAGGATTTGGTGTTTTTCCTTTTTTATATTCTTCAATAAAGTATTGAATAACTTTTTCTCTAAATATTTCTTCCCAGTCTATAACGTAGTGCTCTATTCCTAAAAATGATGCAACTTTTTTTGCATCTTTAACATCTTGGGGAGAGCAGCAGACCTGAATATCTGTAGAGCATTCCATTGAAGAAAGTTTAAGTGTAACGCCAATTACATCGTATCCTTTTTCTTTAAGCAGAAGGGCTGCAACGGAGGAGTCAACTCCACCGCTAAGCCCAACTGCAACTTTTTTCTTCACCTTGTGATAAGGTCTCCCATTTTGAATATTGGAAGATATAAAGCAAGTATAACAACACCAATAATTCCACCAATAAACACCATAAGAAGAGGCTCTATAATAGAGAGCATTCCTTCAACAGCTCTATCTACTTCATCTTCAAAAAAGTTTGCTATTGTATCAAGCATTTCATCTAATCTACCTGTATTTTCTCCCACTCTAACCATAGCGATAAATATAGGAGGGAATATTTCTTTATCAAGAGACCGATATATTGGTTGTCCTCTTTCTACTTCATCTCTAGCTTT
The DNA here is from genome assembly GCA_013153795.1 of Aquificota bacterium. Classification (GTDB taxonomy): domain Bacteria; phylum Aquificota; class Aquificia; order Aquificales; family Hydrogenothermaceae; genus JAADDV01. The sequence continues at coordinate 2,518 of JAADDV010000141.1, forward strand.
TTTTATAGCTTGTTCAATAACAACGTTTCCTACTACAGAAGCAGAAATATCTAAAGCTCTAGTTATTGGAACACCACCACTTATAAGAGTAGCTAAAGTTCTAGCAAACTTAGCTAAAGCTCCTTTTAAAAAGATTTCTCCTAATATAGGAAGTTTTAGGAAAAGACGGTGATAAAACTCTTTTCCTGCAGGAGTTCTGTAAAAATAAGTATTAGCTATAGCAAGGCCTAAAAAACCTAGAAAAACATATAAAAAGTTTTCTTTTAAGCCATTACTAATATTTATTATCATCTGTGTTAAAAAGGGAAGTTCAGAACCAAAACTTTCATAAAGTTTTGCAAATGTAGGGACAATAAATGTTAATATTCCAAGGACTATTATAGTAGCTACAATAACAACTGTTATTGGATACCATGAAGCACTGATAAGTTTTCTTTTAATAGCAGCTATTTTTTCATAGTATTCTGTCGCTCTTTGGAGGATAACATCCATTTTTCCTGATTCTTCAGCAGCAGCTATTAGGTTAACAAGAAACGGAGGAAAAACATTTGGATGTTTTCTCATTGCATCAGCTAGGGATACTCCAGCCAAAACCTCATTTTTTACATCTTCCAATGCTTCAGCTAAAACTTTATTAGGAATTTGCTCTGCAAGAATTTCTAAACTTTCAGCTATACTAATCCCTGCACTTATCATAGCTCCAAGTTGTCGTGTAAAAAGAGCAAGGTCTCTTTCTGAAACTCTAGGTCTAAACAGATTGAAAAAATGTTTCTTTGACTCAGATGCTGAAACAATTTTTAGCTTTATTTCCTGAAAACCTTGTCTTATAAGTTCAGCTTCAGCTGAATTTATATCAGGAGCAGTTATTGTATCTCTTCTTAAAACACCATGTTTATCTCTAGCTGTATATAAAAATTTTGGCAATTCCCCCTCCTTTAGACTCTAGTTTTTAACATACGAGTAAGTTCTTGAGGGTCTGGAGATGCTTTTAAAGCATCTTCAGGTAGAATTAAACCTTTTCTTATAGCTTCCATTAAAGATTGATTCATTGTTTGCATTCCAGTTTCAGCTTGTCCTGTTTGCATTAATCCATATATTTGATGAATTTTATTTTCTCTTATCAAGTTTCTAATGGCTGTTGTTGGAATTAAAACTTCATGAATTAAAACTCTTCCACCTCCTATTTTAGGTAATAGTCTTTGAGAAATAACACCCTGTAGAACAAAACTTAGCTCTGTCCTTATTTGGTCTTGTTCACTTTCAGGGAAAACATTTATGATACGGTTTATTGTTTGAATTGCTGTATTTGTATGTAACGTAGCAAATACGAGGTGCCCTGTCTCTGCGGCAGTTAAAGCTGCTTTTATTGTTTCTAAATCTCTCATCTCACCAACAAGGATAACATCAGGGTCTTCCCTTAAAGCATATTTTAAAGCTGTTGCAAAATCTTCTGTGTCAGCACCTATCTCTCTTTGAGCTACTATCGATTTCTTATGAGGAAAAAGATACTCAATAGGGTCTTCTATAGTAATAATATGGTATGGATAATTTTTATTAATATAGTCAATCATGGAAGCTAGGGTAGTGGTTTTACCAGACCCAGTTGGACCTGTTACAAGTACTAATCCCATACTTTTTTTACATAAAGACTCTACAGAAGGTATAAGACCTAGTTCTTCCATACTTTTTATTTCATAGGGAATTCTTCTTAAAGCAGCTGCAACTGTTCCTCTTTGTCTAAAAACGTTTACCCTAAATCTTCCTATCTCTTTTATACCTATAGAAAAATCAATTTCGTTTTTTTCTTCAAACATTCTTTTTTGTCTTTCATTCATTATTGAATATATAATTCGTTGGGTGTCCTTTGGATATAAAGTAGGAAATTCATCTGCTAAATAAGTTATTTTTCCATCTATTCTTATTGCAGGAGCAGCTCCAGCTGTAATATGAATATCTGAAGCATTTCTTCCTACAGCTATTTTGGCAATATCTAAAAGGGTTACTTTTTCAGGACTTATCATACAAAACTCCTTATTTAATTAGAACTCTTTCTATCTCAGCAATATCGGTAATTCCTTTTTTGATTTTTAGTAAACCACTTTGATATAAAGTCCTCATACCTTTTTGTATTGCCAAATCTTTTATATCTGTTGCTGTTGCTCCTGATAAAATAGCCTTTCTCATCTCTTCATCAACTTCAAGTAATTCATGAACAGCAATTCTTCCTTTATATCCAGTTCTATTACATTTCTCACAACCATCAGGGTTATGAACATAAAATTGGGCATTTTGAATATCTTCATCAGAAAATCCTAATCCCTTCCAGAATTCATCAGGATATTTTGCAGGAAGTTTGCAATTATCACAGAGCTTTCTTACAAGTCTTTGAGCAATAACAAGATTTACAGCTGTCCCAACTAAGAAATGCTCAACACCTATATCAACAAGTCTTGTTATAGAAGAAGGAGCATCATTTGTATGGAGAGTAGAGAAAACAAGGTGACCTGTTAACGCCGCTTTTATAGCAATTTCTGCTGTTTCTCTATCTCTAATCTCACCAACAAGGATTATATCAGGGTCTTGTCTTAAAAAAGACCTTAAAGCTTCAGCAAAAGTAAGTCCTATATTTTCTTTTATCTGAACTTGGTTTATACCAGGAATTGAAACTTCTACAGGGTCTTCAGCTGTTGATATATTAACATCATCAGTATTTCTTTCCATTAAAGCTGTATACAAAGTTGTAGTTTTACCAGAACCAGTTGGACCTGTTACAAGAACCATTCCCCAAGGGCTATATATAGCTTTCCTTACTTTTTCCAAATCATCTGGTTCAAAACCTAAATCTTCTAGTTTTAAACTTAAATAACTCTGAGCGTCCTGAATCCTCATTACAACTTTTTCACCATACACAGTTGGAACAGTAGATACCCTTAAATCTATTGGCTTCCCATCTATCTTTATTCTTATCCTTCCATCTTGTGGAAGTCTTTTCTCTGCTATATCAAGGTTTGCCATTATTTTATATCTAGCTACTAAAGGGTCTTTCATAGTTACAGGAAGTTTCTGAACAGTTCTTAAAATACCATCAAGTCTATATCTTACTCTTACTTCCTTTTCAAATGGCTCAATATGTATATCAGAAGCTCCTTGTCTAACAGCATTTACAATAAAAAGCCTAGATGCTTTTACAATAGGTTCTTCTTTTGCATGAGAAACTGTTGTATCTATATCTTCTTCTTCCTCAACTACAGTTTCTTCTTCAACCTGAGCATCTATTTCTATATTTGTTAAAACTTCTTCAGCAGATGCTATAGGAGCAATTTCCTTAAGAAGATTTTCTATTTCTGAGTATGATGCTACATAAAGTTCTATATTTTTTATACCCATAAATTTTAGATACTGTAAAATTTCTTTATCAACTGGATTAAAAACAGCTACAGCAAGAGTATTATCATCTTTAAAAAAAAGAGGCACAAATTTCTTTTTTTTCATATAGTTATATGAAATATTTTTTACAATCTCTGTATCAATTGTGATTCTATGTTCTCGTGGATTATAAGGAGTAAGGTTTAAAAAATTGACAAAGAAATCCTTTATCTTGTATTCGTCAGCTATTCCGCTTGTTACTATATATACAAGGACATCTGTAAAATCTCTATCTTTTATGTTAGGGTTATTTCTTACTTTCTCAACAGGAACTATTCCATGAGAAACCATTAATCTTAAAAATGTTAATTTTCTTCGACTTTTTTCCATTTGCTTTACCGCTCATCATTAAATTTTATTAATTTTTATCGCCAGAAAATAAGTTTTGTATTATAAAATAATATACTAATGGAAAACTATTTTACAATGAAGGAGTGAAATTTGCCGGAAAAGATTAATAATATAAAAAGAATTTTAATAGCAAACAGAGGTGAAATTGCTGTAAGAGCTATAAGAGCAATTAGAGAACTTGGAGGAGAATCAATAGCTATATATTCTACAGGAGATAAAAACTCTATACATAAAGAACTCGCTGATTATTCAATATGTATAGGAGATGCTCCTTCAAACAAAAGTTATTTAAATATTCCGGCTATATTATCAGCAATAGAAATATCTTATGCTGATGCTGTGTATCCTGGTTATGGTTTTCTTGCTGAAAATCCTCATTTTGCAGAAATTTGTGAAAAAAGTAATATAAAATTTATAGGTCCAAAATCACAAACAATAAGATTAACAGGAGATAAAGCTGCTGCAAGAAAAGCTGCTCAAGAAGCGAACGTTCCTATTATCCCAGGTAGTCCTCCAGTAGAAGATTTAAAAGAAGCTTTAGAAATAGCTAAAAAGATTGGTTATCCTGTTCTTATAAAAGCTGCTGCTGGTGGCGGCGGCAGAGGTATGAGAGTAGCAAAAACAGAGCAAGAATTGGCAAGACTTCTTCCAGTTGCTCAAAGAGAAGCAGAAGCAAATTTTGGAGATAGAAGAGTTTATATAGAAAAATATATTCAAAACCCAAAACATATAGAAATTCAGATTCTTGCTGATGAATATGGGAATGTTGTTTATTTAGGAGATAGAGAGTGCTCTATCCAAAGAAGACATCAAAAATTACTAGAAGAAGCTCCTTCACCATTTATAACAGATGAAGTTAGAAAAAAAATGGGAGAAGCTGCTGTTAGATTTGCAAAGCATGTAGGTTTTACAGGAGCTGGGACAGTTGAATTTATAGTTGATAAAGATATGAATTTTTATTTTATAGAAATGAATGGAAGAATTCAGGTAGAGCATCCTGTTACAGAAATGGTAACAGGAATTGATATTGTTTCATGGCAGATAAGAATAGCCGATGGTCAACCTTTATCTTTTTCTCAAGAAGATATTAAGCAGATAGGACATGCTATAGAATTTAGAATAAATGCAGAAGACCCAGAAACATTTACTCCAACTCCAGGAACAATAGAAAAGCTTTATCTTCCAGGAGGCTTTGGTGTAAGAATTGATACTCATATTTATCAAGATTATAAAATACCTCCTTATTATGATTCTTTAATAGCAAAAGTTATTGTTTATGGAAAAGATAGGGAAGAAGCTATCATAAGAGGAAAAAGAGTTTTACAAGAATTTTTAATAGAAGGAGTAAAAACAACTAAAGATTTCCATAAAAAAATTCTTGAAGATGAAGATTTTATTCAAGGTATCTATACTACAACATTAATAGATACAAAATATATTAAATAAAAATTTTTTTAAAGGATTATTAAATATGATTAAAGTGCTAACAGTAGGACCTTTACAAGAAAATACCATATTTTATATTGATGAAGATACTGGAGAAACAGCTATTATAGACCCAGGAGCAGAAGGAGAAAGAATTGTTTATGCTCTTGGAAATTTAAAACCTTCTGTTATTCTTACTACCCATGGACATCTTGACCATGTAGGGCAAGTAGGTTTTTTAAGAAAAGAATTTAATATTCCTTTTTATTTAAACAAAAGGGATGAATTTTTAATAGATAATGATATTTTTCCCGGTTTTGCTGATATGATAGATGCTTATCCTTGTCCAAGACCAGATAAAGATTTAAAAGAAGGAGATGTTATAAAGATTGGAAATTCCACTTTGTCAGTTATAGAAACCCCCGGTCATACTCCAGGAAGTGTATGTTTTTATGATGAAAAAAATAAAATTTTAATTTCTGGAGATACTCTTTTTAGAGGAAGTGTTGGCAGGACAGACCTTCCTGGAGGAGATATGAATAAACTGATGAACTCTTTAAAAAAATTAATGGAACTTCCTGATGAAACTGTTGTTTATAGTGGACATGGCCCTACGACAACTATAGGGGAGGAAAAAAGAACAAATCCTTATATAACAGGAGTTCATAAACTAAGATTATGGTAAGAATAGGCACCCATGTATCTTCGTCTAAATCCTTAGACCTTGTATTTGATAGAGGAAAAGAAGTAAAAGCTGATACAATTCAATTTTTTCTTTCCTCTCCTAGGTCATGGAAATGGAAAGAAAGAACAGATGAAGAAAAATTTCTTTTTAAAGAAAAAAGAAATAAAACAGGAATATCCCCTGTAGTAGTTCATTCATCTTATTTATTTAACCTTGCTTCTAATGATAAAAATTTAAGAGAAAAGTCTATTGAAGGTGTTATTAATGAGTTAAAACTTTGTGAAGAATTAGAAATAAATTTTTATGTAATTCACCCAGGAAAAGCCAAAGGACAACCACAGGATATTGCTCTAAAAAATATTATCCAAAGTTTAAAATACATTTTTTCCGAAGTTGAACTTAAAAATACTATCTTTTTACTTGAAACCTTAGCTGGACAAAAAGGAGAAATTGGTAAAACAACAGAAGAAATAGCAAAGCTTATTGAACCTTTTTATGAAAATAATATAGGAATTTGTATTGATACATGTCATATATATTCTGCAGGTTATAAAATTAATGAAGAAGAAGGCTTTTTTTCTTATAAAGAAGAACTAAAAAAATATATAGGTCTTGAAAAAGTTTTTTTGATTCATTGTAATGATTCCAAGACACCTTTCAACTCCCGTAAAGATAGACACGAGCATATAGGAGAAGGCTCTATTGGTTATAAAGGTTTTGAGCTTTTTTTAAATGATTCTTTTTTTTCTAAACTTCCTTTTATCTTAGAAACTCCAAAAGTTGGCAACTGGGACTTAATAAATATGAAAAGGCTTCGAAATCTAATAAAAGCGCCCGTAGCTCAGTAGGATAGAGCACCGATTTCCGGGATCGGAGGTCGCTGGTTCAAATCCAGCCGGGCGCATTTGATATATATCTATTGTAAGTTTACATAATGTTGCTATAATTGAGATTTCAATAAAGGGCTTTTAGAGGTTTAATAATGCTTGAAAAAGTAGTTATGGATAAATTAGAGGAAGAGTTATCTAAATATCTTGATAGCTATGTTGAATGGATACTAAAGGTTGGAAATTATATTCTTTCAAGTGGTGGAAAAAGACTTAGACCTATTCTCGTTTTAACTTTTTCAAAGCTTTTAAAAGGAGAAAATGAAGATAGAGATTATCCTTTAGCTGTTGCAATGGAATATCTTCATACAGCATCTCTTTTGCATGATGATGTTGTAGATGGTGCTGAAACAAGAAGAGGAAAAATTGCAGCTAATAGAGTTTTTGGAAATGATACAACAGTCCTTACTGGTGATTATATGTATGCTAATGCTTTATATCTATTTTCTACATATGGTGATATAGATATGATAAGAAATGTTTCTGATGCTGTAAAAAAAATGTCTGAAGGACAACTTCTTGAGTTAAAAAAAATTGGCGATATAGATATGACCTTTGAAGAGTATTTTCAGATATTAGAAGGAAAAACAGCTGTTTTATTTGGTAGTTGTTGTTATGTTGGAGCTTCTTTAGGAGGTGCTTCTCAAGAGCAAAAAGAAAGTGCATATAAATATGGTTTAAATATAGGCCTTGCTTTTCAACTTATAGACGATTTACTCGATTATACAGCTAACGAAGAAAAATTAGGTAAACCTGTATGTAATGATTTAAGAGAAGGAAAGATAACATATCCTCTTTTATCTATCTTAAAGCAACTAGAAAAAAAAGAAGTAGATTTTATAAAAACAGTATTAAGAGATATTAATCCTGATAAAGAGCATATAGAAAAAATCAAAAATATGGTAAAAGAAAAAGGAGGTTTTGAGAAAACCTTCATAAAAGCTAAAGAATTAGTTAATAAAGCTATTAATGAACTTGATAATTTTCCAAGGAATGAATATCTTAATCAGCTAGAAAACCTTGCAAAATATATTGTAGAGAGGGATTTTTAGAATGAAAAGAACAATTTTAAAGTCTAAAATTCATAGAATAACAATAACTGGCGCTGACCTTCATTATGAAGGGTCTTTAACATTAGATGAGGCTATTATGGAAGCTGCTAATCTTGTGCCCTTTGAAAAGATAGAAGTTTATAATGTTAATAATGGACATAGGTTTTCAACATATGTTATCCCTGGAGCTAGATACAGTGGAGAGTGTATTTTAAATGGAGCTGCTGCTAGATTAGGGCACGCTGGAGACCTTTTAATAATTGTTTCTTGGGCTGAAATAGAAGAAGAAGAGCTAGAAAACTTTAAAGTAAATCTTGTTTTAATGGATGAGAAAAACAATATAAAAGACCATAAACTAACTGGAGTTTTTGACGAATATGTTAAAAGTATATCTCAAAATAATAAAAATTTGATAAAGGATTAGTGTCATGAAAAAGAGAGGCTGGTTAATAAGCTTTATATTCCTTATTCCAGCCTTTCTATTTTCTTGCTCTTCAAAATCTCATTACTCAAGCATTGATTATAAAGCTTTACCTCCAAAAGTAAAGATAAAAAAATCTGATGATTACGAAGAAGTAGTTGTTTATAGAAGCTCTAAATACAGACAGTATCAGCCTTTAAATAAAGAAGAGTATATCTATATTAAAAGAAAATCTAAAAAATTAGGAATGAGAATAAATGAAGATACAGATATAAGAAGATTTTTATATTTTTACGCTGTAAGAAATAAATCCTATGTAAAAAAAGTTTTAGAAAGAGCTAATCTTTACATCCCTATGATTAAATCTGTTTTTAAAAAACAAGGATTACCAGAGGATTTAGCCTATTTGCCTTTTATCGAAAGTGGTTTTGACCCTTACGCTACATCTATTTCAGGAGCAGCAGGTTTATGGCAGTTTGTAAAGGGAACAGGAAAAAGATTTGGTTTAGAGATAAATGAATATGTAGATGAAAGAAGAGACCCTTATAAATCTACTATTGCAGCAGCAAGATATTTAAAATATTTATATAAAATGTTTGGACGATGGGATTTAGCTATTGCAGCTTATAATTGTGGAGAAGGATGTGTTTTAGATAGAATATCTAAAAAAACAGATGACTTTTGGGATATAAAAGATAAACTTCCTCAACAAACACGAGAGTATGTCCCTAGATTTATTGCAGCTTTACTTATAGTAAAAAATCCACAAAGATATGGTATTTATGTAAAACCTAAAAATATTAAATTAAAAAAGAAGGTAGCTAGAGTAGATACATCATTAAAAAAACTAAGTTATATTTATGATATAGATTATCACTTATTAAAACTATATAATGCTCATTTTCAAAAAGAAATTGTTATTAGAGGATATAATATCTATATTCCAACAGAAGGAAGCTTAGGCTTTACTCCTCAGATTAGAAAGGTAAGCTATAAAAGAAAAGTTTATATAAATCATGTAGTTAAAAAAGGGGAGACTTTATATAGAATAGCGAAAAAATATAATATTTCCATTGAAGAAATAAAAAAGCTAAATAATATTGTAGGAAATAATATAAAAGTAGGACAGGTTTTAAAGATACCAAAAGAAAAATATGCTTACAGGTATGAAATTGAATAACCAAATAAAAAGGAGAAAAACAAGACCTGTCTTTGTTGGAAATGTTCAAATTGGGGGAGACGCTCCTATTGTTGTTCAATCTATGACGGATACCAAAACCCATGATATAGAAACGACACTAAATCAGATAAATAAACTTGCTCAAGCAGGATGTGAAATTATTAGAGTTGCAGCTCCTACAGAAAAAGATGCCCAAGCTTTAAAAGAAATAGTAAAAAATTCCCCAATTCCTGTTATTGCTGATATTCACTTTTCACCAAGAATTGCATTTCTTGCTTTAGAAAGTGGTATTCATGGAATTAGATTAAATCCTGGAAATATAAATGATGAAGGAAAAATAAAAGAAATTCTCCAAGAGTGTAAAAGAAAAAATATAGCAGTTAGACTAGGAGTTAACTCAGGCTCTTTAGAGGAAAAACTTTTAGAAAAATACGGATTTCCTTCAGGGGAAGCTTTAGCAGAAAGTGCATTAAACTGGTCTGAATTTTTTGAGAAAGTAGGATTTACAAACTTTAAAGTCTCAATAAAAGGCTCAGATGTTTTGCAAAACATCCAGGCAAATAAAATTTTTGCTGAAAAAACAGATATTCCTCTTCATATAGGAATAACAGAAGCTGGTCCTGCAGGAAGAGGCTCTGTAAAATCTGCTGTAGGGCTAGGAATTCTTCTTTATATGGGAATAGGAGATACTATAAGAGTATCTTTAACAGCAGACCCTGTAGAAGAAGTAGAGGTAGCATACCAGATTCTTCAGTCTTTAGGACTTAGAAGAAAAGGTGTTGAAATAATATCGTGTCCAACATGTGGAAGAATAGAAGTAAATCTTCCTGAAATTGTAAGTAAAGTAGAAGAGAAATTAAAAAATGTTGATAAACCTCTTAAAGTTGCAATAATGGGATGTGTTGTAAATGCTATTGGTGAAGCAAAAGAAGCAGATATAGGCCTTGCTTGTGGAAATAAATCAGCTATTCTTTTTAAAAATGGACAACCTTTAAAAAGAGTTTCTGAAGAAGAAATGGTTGATGAGCTTTTAAAAGAAATAGAGGGAATGTAACCCCCTTCCCCATAATCCCTGGCTTCTTCCATTTTATTAATAAAATTAACACCAAATTAAGATATATGCAATATTTAATAAGGAGGTATTTGTGGAAGAATTAAAGCTTAATGTTAAAGGAGTTGCTGTTGATGTTTTAACAGAAGAATGGATGGAAGAAGATGTTTTAAATAAATCTCCTATTATTTTAGAAAAAATAACCAAAAGAAAAGGTGGGTTTACCTTGCATATGCAAGCTCCAACTGAAAAAATAGAATGGTATTTTTCAAAAGGCCTTACAGAGATTTCTATAAAAAATGATAAAAAAGGAAAATATTTGCATATTGAGCATGAAGATGGACTTTATTGGGTAGACTTACCTCCTCATCCTCAAATATTAGATTTTTTAAAGGAATTTATGGAATGATTATCAGTTACCATTTAAGAATAAAAATATTATATTTTTCATCAGTATCTACTTTAATCTTTATTTTGTAATGGTCTGCTATCTCTTTTACTATAGACAATCCTAACCCTGAACCTTCAGTTGTTCTTGATTTTTCTTCTCTATAAAATCTTTCAAATATCTTTTTTATATTTTCTTTTTTTATTAATTTTCCTGTATTTCTTATCTCAATCTGTCTTGGTTTTATCCAAATCCATATTTCTCCATTCTGATAGTTATACTTGATAGCATTTTCTATAAGATTTGATATAAGCATTTCCATATCTCTTTCAGAAGCAAATATTTCAGCTGGACCATCTTCCCTTATATAAACCTGGATATTTTTCTCTATTATTTTAGGAGCAAAAAGATTGAGCTGGTCTTTTATAATCTTGTTAAGAACAATTTTTTCTTTTTTTCTTTCTCCTATCTGAGAAAAAAATAATAAATCTGAAACTAATTTTTTCATATATTCAACAGTTTTTTTTATGTTTTCTATATTTTTTTCTATGTTTTGATATTTTTTTTGCTCTATCAAATATAAATTTGAGGACATAACTGTTAAAGGGGTTCTAAGGTCATGAGAAACATTTGCTTCTGAA
>JAADDV010000145.1 GCA_013153795.1 Aquificota bacterium
TCTCCTTTGTTTTTTCCTCCATTTCCGCCATATTTTATTTTTATTTTGTTTTTTTCTTGTATTCCCCTAGGGATTTTTATTATTTTTTTCACCTGTTTTTTTACAAGACCTTTTCCACCACACATATCACAAGGATTTAAAATTACATACCCTTTTCCATGACACTCAAAGCAAGGAAGATGTAAAAAAGCTTTCTTATATTTTCCTTTTCCTTTACATTTAAAGCATTCTTTAAGAATTGAATTTGAAGATAAACCTGTTCCTTCACATTTTGGACAATGTTCTTTTCTTTCATAAAAGATTTCTTTTTCTTTACCAAAGAATCCTTCTTCTAAAGATAGAGATATTTTAAGATGTATATCTTTTCCTTTTATAGGCTTTGATGTAAAACCAAAAGTTTCATAAAGTTTATCTGTAAAATAAGAGAGTTTTTGTTTTTTCAAAGACAAATCATATTTTTTTCTTTTTTCTGGGTCTATTAATGTTTCATAAGCAACTGTTATTTTTTTAAAAAATTCTTCCGAAGATTTGTTTATATCTGGGTGGTATTTTTTGGCTTTTTCTCTGAAAGCTTTTTTTATTTCTTCTGGGGTAGCATTTTTCGCTACCCCAAGGATTTTATAGTAATCCATTATGTAATTTCTTCTTTATCATCTGGTGGAACTGCAACAACAACTTTTGCCGGTCTGATAACTTTTCCTTTATATTTATACCCAGTTTGTAAGACTTTTACAATTTCATTGGGCTTATGTTCTTTTGTTTTAACTGTTTCCAAAGCTTCATGCTCCTGAGGATTAAATTCTGTTTTTCCTTCTATTCTTTCAATTCCATGCTCCTGTAAAAATTTAACTAATTGATAATGTATCATCTGAATGCCTTTTATAAATGAGTTTATATCAGTAGAAACTTTAGCACTCTCAAGAGCTTTTTCAAAGTTATCTACAATTTCCATAAATCCTTTTATTATTCTTAAAGCTCCTTCATCTTTAGCTTCTTCTTTTTCTTTTCTCATTCTTATCTTATAATCCTCAAATTCTTGCTGGATTTTTTGATATAAAGCACTTAATTTTTTTGCTACTTCTTCTGTTTTTTCTAGTTTCTTTTTTAATTCTTCTATTTCTTTTTCAAGCTCTTCACATTCACTTTTTTTCTCTTCTTGTTTTTGCTCTTCTTGACTTTGCTTTTCTTTTTCTTCCTGCTGCTTTTGTTCTTCCTGTTTAGATTGTTCTTCTTGTTTTACTGTTTCCTGCTCCTGTTTTTTTTCTTCCATAATAATAAAAAACCTCCTGATTTTAGCTGTCTTTTATAATAAAATATGATTTTTATAATGAAGATTCAATATGAACCTTACCATATCATCTTATTAGAGAAATAATTAAAACTTTCATTGAAGCTTTCAATAATGAAATTTAATATATAATATACGAAATAATACCCTTTTTATTTAAGGCTAGAAAAAAGTTGGTAGAATATTCAGAAAAGGGATACAAAGTTTTTTATAAAATAAGACCTTTTTTTAACAAACTTTTAAAAGTAAATGTAAAAGGTATAGAAAATATACCTCTTGAAGGTGGTTGTATTCTCGCTGCCAATCATCGAAGCAATTTAGACCCTTTCGTTTTAAACAGTATTTCTCCAAGGCCTATTTTTTTTATGGCTAAGGAAGAGCTGTTTAAAGTTCCTTTTTTAAGTTGGATAATAAAAAAAGCTGGAGCCATTCCTGTAAAAAGGAATAAAAGAGATATCTCTGCTTTAAAAAAAGCTTCACAAGCTTTAAAAGAAGGCTTTTGTGTTGGTATTTTTCCGGAGGGGCATAGAGCAAAACCGAAACAATTTGGAAAACCTCAAAGTGGAGTAGGTCTTTTGGTTGCAAAAAATAAAGTCCCTGTTATCCCTGTAAGAATTGAAGGGACAGATGATGTCTTTCCTGTAGGAGCAAAGTTTCCTAAGTTTAAATATCCTATAAATATAACTATAGGAAAACCTATTTATTTTGAAGATATAGATAATATGGATTATCAAGATATAGCCAATAAGGTGATGGAAGAGATAAAAAAACTATAGGGGGTAATCAATCATGGCTAATATAAAAGTTGCTGAAAGTGCAGGTTTTTGTTTTGGAGTAAAAATAGCTGTAGATGCAGCAGTAGAAGCTGGAGAAAAATTAGGGGGTGCTTATACTGATGGACCTATTATTCATAATAAACAGGTAGTTCAATTTTTAGAAAGTTTAAATGTAAAACAATTACAGCCAAACCAAGAATTAAAAGAAGGAGATACAGTTTTAATTCGCTCTCATGGAGTCCCTCCTAAAGAAGAAAGAAGACTTCAAGAAGCTGGAGTAAAAATTATAGATGCCACCTGTCCCTTTGTTAAAAAAGTTCATGAAAAAGTAAGACAGCTTGTTGAAGAAGGTTATTATGTGATAATCATAGGAGAAGAAGGTCATCCAGAAGTTATAGGCATATTAGGACACCTAGAAGAGGCAGGAGGAAAAGGAATAGTTGTTTCTAATATGGAAGAGCTTATAAAAAAAATGCCTAAAAGAAATAAAATAGGTGTTGTTGCTCAAACTACTCAAAGTGAAGATTTCTTTAGAGAAGCTGTTGGATATATTGCTGAGAACACAGAAGAAGTTAAGATTTTCAATACTATATGTGATGCTACTTCTTTAAGACAAGAAGAAGTAAAAAAACTTGCTCCTAGTGTAGATGTAATGATTATTATAGGTGGAAAACATAGTGGAAACACAAAAAGATTAGCTCAGATATCAAAAGCCTTAAATCCAAATACATATCATATAGAAAAAGCTGACGAATTGAATCCTGATTGGTTTAAAAATGCTGAAAATATTGGTGTTTCGGCTGGTGCTTCAACTCCAGATTGGATAATAAAGGAAGTAGTAGAAAAAATAAAAGAATTAACAAACAGCTAAAGATACCGAAAAATAAAATGAAAAGTATAAAGAAAACTCTGGAGAAAAATTTTGGATGAAAGAGTAAATATCCTTGTTGAGGCTTGGAGGAAGACAGTATCTCAAGGAGTTGACCCAAAACATCTTTTTTTAACTCTTCTCTTTTTTTCTTTTATATTTTTAGTGGTTTATCTAAGTGTAAAAGTTAAAAAGTACCTAAGAGAAAAGCATAAAAAAAGGCTTTTTATTGATACAGCTTTATCTTTAGGTCTAACAGAAAAAGAAGCAAATCTACTATGGGAATATGCACACAGATTAGAAAGAGACCCTTTTTTAGTTTTAGAATATAAAGCTCCTTTTGAAAAGGTTATTCAAAAATATATCGAGGAAAATCCAGATTTTGATGAAAAACTTGTAAAAAGCATTCGAAAGAAACTAGGTTTTGATGGATTACCTGAAGGTCTACCTCTTATTTCTACCAAAGATATTGAACTATATCAAACAGGAAATCTGATTACTCAAACAGGAAAAATGTATCCTGTAGCTTTATATGATAAAGATGAAAAGTATATGTATTGGTATTTAATAGACATTCGTCCTCCTTTTGCTTTTAAAGTAGGAGAAAAAGTAAGAATAAGATTTTTACGAACAGAAGATGGAATGTATACTTTTGAAGGTATTGTAGAAGAAATTATTCAAGAAAATGGAAAATATATAGTAAAAATTCCTCATACTTTTGATTTAGAAAGAGTTCAAAGAAGAAAAGAGGTTAGAGTAAAAATAAACAAACCTGTAGAAATTGTATATAAAACAAAAGATGGAAATAAACATTCTATCTATACCCGTTTATTAGATATTTCAGCTGAAGGAGCAAAATTCTGTCTAAAGAAAAAAGATGCTCAGGAAGAGCAACTTAAAATAGGGACAGATTTAACTTTAAGTTTTGAATTAGAAGGAGAAAAATTAGTAATAAATGCAACACTAAAAAATATAGTAGAAGAAAACGATAATGAATGCTATGGTGTTCAGTTTCAAAAATTAGATAAAAAAGTAAAAGATATAATTTTAAAATTTATTCAAAAAGAACAACATAGAATGTTAAAAAAAATACATAAAAAATAAAATAAAGAGTTAGTCGGGATGAGTGAATTATGGAATTATCCACTATAATAGGTCTGGGAGCTGCTGTTCTTCTGATTGTAGTTGCTATTGCAATCGGAGGAAGTCCCTTAGCTTTCATCAATATACCTTCTCTTTTAATTACGGTTGGAGGAGGCTTAGCTGCCTCTTTAACTTCATTTCCAATGAAAGATTTTTTTTCTGGTCTTAAAGCAATAGGTAAAGCTTTTAATCCTGGCTTACCTGACCCAGTAGAGCTTATTGATTATCTAGTTAATGTAGCAAATAAAGCCAGAAGAGATGGAATTTTAGCTTTAGAATCAGATATAGATGAATACTATTCAAGAGACCCGTTTTTTGGAAGTTTGATGAGAATGCTTATAGATGGGCAGGATATTGAAGAGATAAAAAGTAATGCAGAAACAGCTTTAATGAAAATAGAGCAAGATTTATCTACTGAAGTTTCTGTTTGGGAAGCTCTTGGAGAGTTGTTTCCTGCCTTTGGAATGATAGGAACATTAATTGGGCTTATCCAAATGCTTCAAAATCTAAATGACCCTTCAGCTTTAGGTCCTGGAATGGCAGTTGCAATGATAACAACTCTTTATGGAGCAATTCTTGCAAATGTTTTATGTGTTCCTATTGCAAAAAAATTGAAATTTTTCAAAGACTTAAATCTTTTATATAAAGAAGCCTATATAATAACTGTAGAAGCTATTAATAATGGAACAAACCCAAATGTTTTAAGAAGCAAACTTCTTTCTCTGTTTGGTATTGAAAGTGGAGAAGAATAAAATATGGCTCGGAAAAAAAAGGAGGAATGCAAAGGGCTTCCCGGCTGGCTAATTAGTTTTGGGGACCTTATGTCCCTCCTTCTTACTTTTTTTATTCTTTTATTTTCTATGGGGACTATCTCATTGGAAAAATTTCATATGGTTATTAAAGGAATTACAGAATCTTTAGGGGGAAGAAAAATATTTCTTGAAGAAAAAGTTTTAAATAATACAAATTTGAATATAGAATTTCAAAATATGTATCCTAAAATAAAAAAAAGAAAAAGACTAGAAAAAGCTCTTTTAGAGCTTGAAAAAGAGCTAGAAAAAAAAGGAATAGAAAGTGAGGTAGAAGGTCATGGCTCTATTTTAAGATTTAGAGTTAATATTGATAAAATGTTTTTCCCCGGCTCTGAAAAACCAACTCCCCAAGCGGAAGAAATTTTAAAACAAATCTGTAAAAAATTAAAAGAAGCTGAATATCCTCTTATAATAGAAGGACATACAGATAATACTCCTGTAAGTGGTAGGTTTAAAAATAATTTAGAATTATCTATGGCAAGAGCCTTATACATACTAAAAAAATTTATTGAATGCGGATATGACCCTTCTTTACTTGCAGCTAGAGGTTATGGACCTTATAGACCTTTAGTTCCAAACAATAGCCCTAAAAATCGTGAGAAAAACAGACGAGTTGAGTTTGTAATAAAAATTACTGGATAAAAAATGGCAAGAAAAAAGAAAGAAGAATGTCCTAGTGTCCCATCATGGATAATAAGTTTTAGTGATTTAATGTCTCTTCTTCTTACTTTTTTTATTTTACTTTATTCAATGTCTGTTTTAGATATTAAAAAATTAATGAAATTCTTGTGGTATTTTCAGGGTGAAGAAAAATTTGAAGCAATAAAAACTGTTCAGGTAATACCTCCTATTTCCTTAATGAGACAAGATATGGCTAAGCTTTTAAGAGAAAGAATAGAAAGAATTCTTCCTCCTCACGCTTTTCAAATAGCAGTTATAGAAGACTACATTTTAATCAGGTTGTTTAATGATATAACTTTTGAACAAGATTCTGCTAAACTTACCTCAAGAGCTAAAAAAGCTCTTCAAAGTATTGCAACAGTTATTAAATCTCTTGAAAAATCCTTTTCTGAAATTTTAATAGAAGGTCATGCAAATAAAAATGAGAAAAATCCTTGGGAAATATCAAAAGATAGAGCTTTAACAATTGCTCAGTATCTAATATCTTTAGGTTTAGATCCGAAAAAAATGTCCATAACAGCTTACGGAAACACAAGGCCTTTATATACTTGGAATCATCCCTTATTAATAAGAAGAAATAGCCGTGTTGAAATAAAAATAAAACTAAAACAAATTAGAGATGATGTTTTAAAGGATATAAATAGCAAATAATTAAATTTATATTTCTTACTTGTTAACCCAATCATCAAAGTTTAAAAAATTTAATCAATTTTCTATACAAAAAATGATTTTCTTTGTTTTTAATAAGAAAAATCGAGTATAAGAAAAGTCGGGTATATTAAATTGTAGTATTTAATATACCCTTTAAACAGATAAAACTTAATAGTATTTTTTGTTAAAGTAAATCTTTACTACTATTTTTCAGCATATAAATAATTGCTGTGGCTTTTTTCAAGAAAAAAAAGAGCTTCCTTTTTTCTTTTTTCAAACTCTTTTGTTAGAATTTCTTTTCCTTTAGAAAGTTCCATAATTCTTAAAACTCCGTGACTATCTTTGAATTTAATAAAATAGATACCATCTCTTTTGAAAATAGCAGCCATGACTCTCCCCCACATTAAAGTATTTTTATTTTATTGTCGAAAAGTTAAATTTATTTTAAATCTAAAAAGATAAAAAGAAAAAAGCAAGCGCAAAAAATATATATTTAAGCTCTTTTTTCTAACATCTCTTTAATTTCTTCAGAATTTAAAGGAGGAATATTTTCTATTTCTATATTTTCAAGTAAATGATTTACTTTACTCATACCTACAAGAACAGTTCCTACACCTGGAGTGCTTCTAACAAACTGAAGAGGTATATGTGAAAATTTTTTTACATGAAATTTTTCAAGTATTTGAGGATGAGTTGGCCTTATAAGTCTTCCTTGCATTAAAGGAGCACTTATATAAGTATAAATACCAAGTTTTTTAGCTGCTTCTAAAGTAGAGATTTTTTCTCCATTTATAGTTTGATTTTTTAAATTATAAGCTTCAAGCATAGCAATATTATAAGGAAGCTGTATAAACCTAAAGTGATGATTTTCTCCACCTACTTCTTTTGCAATATCATAAATTTCCTTTAAGTTTAAGTATTGTTTATGAGTTTCAGATACTCTAAATCCATTCCATGTAGCAAGTCCATAAAATTTCAGTTTTCCTTCAGCTACTTTTCCTTCTAAAAGACGAAAAACTGTCCATAATTTTTTATAAAAAGTTTCTTTATCAAATTTTAAAAGTTGGTCTTCAGGATTATGAAGAAAATACACATCTATATAGTCTGTATTTAAATTTTTTAAACTTGTTTCGAAAGCCCAGTCTATATATTTTGGAGTTAAAATATTACCTGTTTCTGTTATATCTTTTGGAGAAACAATATTTGTTTTTATTAATGTTTCTTTAAACCATGTAGTAGCATCTGTTTTTATATTATAAGGAATTGCAACATAACCTCCTTTTGTAGAAAGAAATACTTTTTTTCTTTCTATTTCTTCCAAAACCTCGCCAATAACTTTTTCACTTCTCATATTTCTGTAATTAATAGCTGTATCTATAACATTTATACCTTTTTCTATACCTGTTTTTATTGTTTCATAATAGCTTCTATCTGTGTCTTCATCAGGATTCCCTAAATAAGTGCCTATTCCTATTTCTGATAGTTTATATCCATTAAATTCTTTATATATCATTTTTAAAACTCCTTTTTCTTTTTTTGAGAATAATAAGCTAAAAAAAGGTTAGAATGTTATGACAAAAAACAATATTGAAAACAAGATAAAATGTGGTAAATATTTATTTAAATAATATTAGTGCTTGGAGATTAAAAGAGTGAAAAATAAGTTTAGAGGAACATTAATAGGCGCAGCTGTTGGAGACGCAATGGGAATGTGTGTAGAAGAAATTCCTATCGATGAAGTTGTCCTTCATTATGGAGGAGAAATAAAAGAAATTTGCGAACCTCATCCTGCTTCACCTGCTTCTTCTTTAAAAGCAGGTGAAAATTCTAGTGAGTTTCAAATTGTTAAGATAGTTGCTGAAAGTATTGCTGAAAAAGGAAAACTCGATATAAAAGACATTTTAAGAAGATATATAGAATGGAGTGAAAGAGAAGAATTACATAACTATGTAGACCCTTATTTTCTAGTAGCTATAGAAGCTTTAAAAGAAGGTAGAGAAATAGAAAGAGGTGGTTATTCAATAGAAGGAGCTTTACCAGCTATTCCTGTAGGAATGTATCATTACAAAAATCCAGCTCTTGCTGTTGAAGGAAGTAAAGCTGTAGTTATGTTAACTCATAGAAATGAGATTGTTTTAGATGCTGCTTCTGTTATTGCTGTATCCATAAGTGAATGTATTCAATCAAGATTTTATCTATCTGAAGAATATCCATACTTTATAGAATTATTAAAAACTTTTGTTCAAAAAGAAGAAACAAAAGAATTTTTAGATAAAGTTAAAACCCTTTTAGATAGAGATGCTTCTTATGAAGAAGCTATTGATGAATTAGGAAATGGTTCTTTTGCTTTAGAAGCTCTATCTTTATCTTTATTTATTTTTTTAAAAACTCCTGAAGATTCTGAAAGTGCTATAATACATGCTGTAAATAGCTATGGAAATTATGGTGGAGATACTGATTCTATAGGGTTATTAACTGGGGCTTTCGCAGGAGCATATAATGGAGAAGAAAGTATTCCGGCGCTCTGGAAAACAAGATTAAAGGATTATAAGGAAATAATTAAGCTAGCAGATAAATTATATAAAGTTGCACTACATTAGGAGGGCTAAGGCCAGATGGCAAAAAAAGGAAGATTACAAGAAAAATTTTTAAACACTATAAGAAGAGAAAAAGTCCGTGTAAACATTTATCTTGTTAATGGGGTTAAACTTGAAGGAAAAATAAGATACTTTGACCCATATACTATTCTCCTTAAAGAAGGTCCCAGACAAGTTCTTGTGTATAAACATGCTATAACAACTGTCATTCCTAAAAGAGAAATTGAGTTTGAATTAGAAGAAGAAGAGGAATAAAAGTTATACCTTTATTATATTTATTGACAGTTGGGTGTGTTTATTATTATAATTAGTAATAGTTATTATTAAGCTTAAAGGAGGAAAATAATGTTAAGAAAAACAGCCCTTTTAGCTGGAGCTTTTGTTGTTGCAATAACAACAAGTGGATTTGCTGCAGAAGATGGTCTTTTAAAAAAAGCACAGTCATTCTTCAAACCTTTACCAAAAGAAATGCCTGCTCCTCAAGATAATCCAACAACTCCTGAAAAGGTAGAATTAGGTAAAAAACTTTATTATGACCCAAGACTTTCTCTTAGTGGAGTTATAAGCTGTAATACATGTCATAACTTAGCTACTTACGGTGTTGATAATGTAGAAACAGCGCTAGGTCATCAATTTAAAACAGGAGGTAGAAATTCTCCTACAGTTTTAAATGCAGGATTTCATATTGCTCA
This sequence comes from Aquificota bacterium, assembly GCA_013153795.1. Lineage (GTDB taxonomy): Bacteria > Aquificota > Aquificia > Aquificales > Hydrogenothermaceae > JAADDV01. The sequence continues at coordinate 9,509 of JAADDV010000145.1, forward strand.
ATTTTGGGACGGAAGAGCAAAAACCTTAGAAGACCAAGCTAAAGGTCCTATTTTAGCTCATGTGGAAATGGCAATGCCAAATTCTGAATATGTAGTAGCTAAACTTAAAACAATTCCAGGATATGTAGAGGAGTTTAAAAAAGTTTTTGGAGAAAAAGACCCAATTACTTATGATAATGTAGCAAAAGCTATAGCTGCTTTTGAAAGAACTCTTGTTACTCCTTCTAGATTCGACAAATATTTAAAAGGAGATGTAAATGCTCTTACTAAAGAAGAAAAAGAAGGATTAAAGCTCTTTATTGAAAAAGGATGTGTTGGCTGTCATAATGGAGTAGCTGTTGGTGGAACTATGTTTGCTAAATTTGGAATATTTAAAGAGTATCCAACTTATGATTTAGGAAAATATAAATTAACAAAAGAAGAAAAGGATAAATTTGTTTTTAAAGTTCCATCTTTAAGAAATATAGATAGAACATATCCGTATTTTCATGATGGAGCTGTATGGTCTTTAAGAGAAGCTGTAGAAATTATGGCTGAAACTCAATTAGGTAAAAAACTTTCTACAAAAGAAGCTGATAAAATAGTTGCTTTCCTTAAATCTTTAACTGGAGATATTCCAGAAGAAGCAAGAACAATGCCTATCTTACCTCCTTCTTCAGAAGAAACTCCAAAACCTAGATTAAAAATACATGACTAAAATCAAATCTATTGCCCCTTAGGGGGCAATTTTTTAAAAATTTCCTCTATGAAACGTAATGTTTCTTTTTGTCTTTTTTCACCTTTTGGTAAAGATTCTCTAAAAGAAGATATTTTTTGAAGAATTTCTTCTATATTTTCAGGTAAAGATTTTTCTATTAGCTGTCTTATTTTTGCTGATAAACCAGGAGCTTTTCCAGAGGTTGTGATTCCTATAACAAGGTCTCCCTTTTTTACATAAGAAGGAAATATAAAATCACAGTAAGCAGGACTATCAACAGCGTTTACAAGAATATTTTTACCTCTTGTAAACTGAAAAATCTCTTTTTGAAGTTTAATATCATCAACAGCCACAATAACTATGTCAATGTTTTTTAAATCTTCAAATGTAAAACTTCTTTTTTCAAAAGGGATGTTGTTTTCTTTTAAAAGATATTCTGTTTCTTTTAAAAACTCTTTTGAGATAACTTTTAGATTTGGATTAAAGGGAAGAAGTTTTTCTATTTTTCTAAGGGCAACCTTTCCACCACCTATTATAAGGACATTTTTTTCTTCAAGATTTATAAAAAGAGGAAAAAGAGCCATTAAATTCCTTCCCAAAGGGCTGTAGTAAGATATTTTTCCCCTCCATCTGGGCAAACAAAAACAATAACTCCTTCTTTTATTTCTCTTGCTATCTGAATAGCTGCTTCAAAAGCTGCTCCAGATGATTGACCAACAAATACTCCTTCTTTCCTTGCTAAATCTCTTGCCCTTTCATAAGCTATATCTGTTCCTATAAACATTGTCCTATCTAATCTGTTTTCATCAAAAATTCCAGGTTTTATAGATGTTTCTATATACTTAAGCCCTTCTATACCGTGAAATGGACTATCTGGCTGAACCCCTATTATCTGAATATCTGGATTGAATATTTTCAGTCTTCTACCTGTTCCCATTACTGTCCCACCTGTTCCTATACCAGCAATAAAATGAGTTATTCTGTGGTTGGTCTGCTCCCAGATTTCGACAGCTGTTGAGTAAAAATGGGATTTCCAGTTTGCATCGTTATTATACTGGTCTATATAGTAATATCTATCAGGATGTTTTTCTATTAGCTCTCTAACAAAAAGTATTGCCCCATCTGTGCTCTGGAGAGGGTCTGTGTAATGGATTTTTGCTCCAAAAGCTTTTATAATTCTTTTCCTTTCTTCACTTACATTTGCAGGCATTGCAAGTTCTACCCTATAGCCAAGGGCTGTTCCTACCATTGCAAGGGCAATACCTGTATTTCCTGAAGTCGCATCAAGAATAATCTTGTCTTTTGTAAGTTTTCCAGACTGAATAGCCTCAACAATCATTCTTGTTGCTGGTCTATCTTTAACAGAACCTCCAGGATTATATCCCTCTAGTTTTGCATATATTTCAACAGGTTTATCTTTTAAATCATCAGGTAAAGATTTTTCAAGTTTTACTAAAGGAGTATTTCCAACAAGTTCCAGTATAGATTTTCTTGTTTTTCTTATATTTTCGTCATGCTCTCCTAAAATCCACAAGGTTTCCACCCTTTTTATATTATTTTTAAAGGAGGTTTTATTATAGCATTTTTGATTTTTCAGACAGGTAAATAAGTATTAACTACTACTTTTAAAACAAAAACCCATCTATAATATTAAAATTCAAAATAAAACCAGATAAAGGAGGCATCATGAGAAAAGTAGCTTGGAGTGTAGCTCATCAAGAGTTTATCATTTCAGACCATTACTATTTTTCAAAACTTCAAAGATATGCTAAAGAAGCAGGAATACAAATTGATGAAGTAGAGGAAATAGAAAAATTTGCAGATTATGACACAATTATTTTTAACTATCCAGAAATACCATTTAAACCTGAAGAAGTTGATTTTATTGAAGAGCTTGTGAAAAAAGGAAAAACTGTAGGAATTTTTGGATACTATAAAAATGAAGATAGGATAGCAGATACGTGTAATAGCTTGTCAGAAAGATTTGGTATTCATTTTAATGGAGACATTGTTATTGACAATGTAAACAACTACGATAATGATAACCTTCTTATTGTAACTTCAGATACTTATAACCTTCCTGATAATATACAAAAAGTTATGCTTGCTTGCACAGATACTCTGATAACAAGAAAACCTGAAGTAAGATTTCTTGTTCATGGTGAGGATACAGCTGAGTCAAAACTTGAAGAAGAAACTCTTTTATTTGCTGAATATGTTGACCCTGAAAGTGGTGGAAAGTTTATTGCTGGTGGAACATGTGTTTTTTGGGATAATTACTCTATAGACCTTTACAACAACAAAGAGTTTAGTTTAAATCTATTAACAAGATAAACAAAGCCCCTTTATGGGGCTTTTATAAGATTTTTTATTTTAAATCCTATCACTCCTGATACCAATCCTATAATACTGCCAACTAAAACATCAATAGGAAAGTGAGCTCCCATGTAAACCCTTCCATAAGCTATTAAAAGAGCATAGATACTGAATAAAAAGACTATATACCAAGGTGCATAAAAGATAATAACTCCTAAAAGGGTAAAAGCATAGGCTGTGTCAGCAGAAGGAAAGCTTTTTAAGGAAACAGGTTCTAGCAAGTGGACATCATCTAAAAGAGCTGTAGGTCTTTTGTGTCTGAAGGTATATTTTAAGACTGGCATTAAAATACCTGTGATTATAAGAGATATTGCTAGATGTATTATAGCCTCCCATTTTCCATAATAATAAAAAAAAGGAAGAAAAACAGGAAGAGTATAACTTTTTCCTAAACGAAAAAAGTATTTATAAAATTTATCTAAAAACTTATTTCTTTTCGAATTTATTAGATAAAAAAGTTTTACATTCCATTTGAAACGAAGCTCCCAGTCATTAGGAATTACTCTCTTTTCCTGCATCTGCATTTACAACCTCAAACATATTAGTAATAATCACAGGTCTTATTCCAAAATATCTATCTCCTATCTTAAAGTCATACTCGTAAACCTCAAAATGGTATAAACCTTCTTTTTCTGTTTTAAAAGAAAATTGAGGCTCCTCAGTTATTACAATAGGATTATTTTCCCATTTTAATATTTTTATTGTTTTTATTTTATAGACGGCACAATTTAAAAAAGACCCTACAGGCATTTTTTCCCAGAAAAGATACTCTTTTTCCCCATCAAATCCCCAAAAATCCGCTTTTGTTTCATTAATAGAAAGAAAAACTTTTCCTTCTTTTAAAAGATTTAAAACTTCTTCTTTTGTTTTTATTTCTTCTTTTGAATAAGCAATATTCTGAAGCCATTTAAAACCTTCCTTATAAGAAGGTATTAATATTCCATGAGTATGTTCTTGATACACAAGTTTTATATGAAGGTCTAATCCTCCTATTATTTTAAGGCCTTTAGCTCGTGAAAAATAAAGATTACTCCATCTTTCTAAAGGAATAAGGACGTTCCATTTATGTAATAACCTTCTTGTTAGAGGATATATAAAGATATTTTTTATTAAATAAATAATACTTAAAGGCTTATTCCAGACTACTCCATCTTTTATATTGATAAATTCATAAAGATAATCTTTTTTAAACTCTCCCTTCCAAATATAGTGGGAAAACTCAAAATTATTAGGATGAGAAATAACTGGAAGAGACCCTCCCAGTTTTAAAAGTCT
>JAADDV010000006.1 GCA_013153795.1 Aquificota bacterium
TAAATGAGGAGAAGTTTTTGTTCCTCTAACTAGAGCAAAAGGAATTTTCTTTTTCAAAGAATTATCTCTTTCTTTAAAAATTTTAAACTCTAAATCATATAAAGAAAAAACTCTGTCTCCTACTTTATATTTTAGATTAGTAAAGAAATTTTCTATCTCTAAAACTGTCTTTTTTATATCTCTTTCAAGGATAAAATCTATAACCATCATATTATAAAGATTTATATAAAAAGCTATCTTTTCTTTTTCTGGTAGTTTTTCTGGATAGAAGTTTTCTAAATCTGAAGAAATAGATTTATAAATTTTATATTCAGGAGATACTAAAATTTCTTTATATGAGACCAAACCATCTGATACATACCTAGAAAATATTTTTTTTACAGTTTTGTTAAACCTGTAATATATAAGCTCTTCATTTTGAAATCGAGATTTTTTTCTTTTTGTGTTGATAATTTTGTCTTTTACAAATACAGGTAAGATTTTTTTAATTTCTTTTTGTTTTTGATATTCATACGCAAGGTCTATAAAAAGAGATGCTGTCCAGGAAAAGTCTTTAGTTCCATAACCTGTTCCTTCATATGAATCAAAATATTCGTAAAAATCAAATCTCATTGGAAGTTCAAGAATTGTTTTTTCAAGATGTTCAGCTTTTTGTTTAAATCCGTATCTTTTTAACCCTTGGTATATCATCCAGTTTATATTTATCCATACAGGACCTCTCCAATAGTTTTTCCTGCTAAAATCTTTTCTTTGTTTATCATAGTTTGGAATGGCAAAGCAGTCTTCCTCATGTATATGACAAAAGCTTGCTGAGTTCATATACTCTAAAAGCTCTTTAGCCTGTTTTTTTGTAGGAATTCCTCCAAATAAGGGAAGAAATCCTGCTGCTGTAGGTTCTTTGAGCAGTTTGTCTTCTATAAAGTCGTATCCATAAAAGATTTTATCTTGTGCTAAATAAAGCTCATCTCTTACTGCTCTTGAAGTAAAACTATTCCATTCTTCTATTTCTTTATAGTCTTCCTTTAAAATATCTGCTATTTTTATTAGAGCTTCGTTTGATGCACAAAGGATTGAGTTAAATAAAGGGTCTGCTGCTATAAAAGGACATTCTTTAAAAATCTTTTTCTCGTCATATTGGTTTTTTCTAAAAATATCAACAAGGTAGATGTATCTTTTATAGTCTATATCCCTTGGTCTTTGCTCTGGGTCTATAATTTTGTTATCTTTTCTCTTAAATGAAGGTATTTTTACTTTGTTTATATCTATTCTGTCTAGGATTTTATCCCACAAAGGCGAATTATCCATTCCTGATTCCCAAGGATGCCTGATATATATAAGACCGTTATCTTTTGGATTTCTTTCAAGATACAGATATCTGTGAAGTTTTTTTATTTTAGGAAAAATCCATTTTAAGAAAGGGATAACTTCTTTTTTATCTTTTGCATTTTCGTATATCTTTAAAACAGCATAACCGTGAATAGGAGGCATTGTTATTCCAGATGTAAGAATACCATCAGGTGCATAAGGAGATTCATGGGCTTTCCAAAAATCTGGCTCCGGAAAATATTTTCCTAAAGCTTTTTCATTAAAAACAATTTGGGGAACCATTCCATTTTTCCACTGAGCTTTAAACAGGTGTGTTAGCTCTTGAATAGCTCTTTGAGTATCATAGTGAGAATATCCAATAGCTATAAATCCGCTATCCCAGTTCCACTGATGAGGGTAAAGATGAACAGAAGGGACTGTATATGCACCAGTCCAATTCTTATCTAAGACAGACTTTGCCTTTTTTATATATTCTTCTATGGCCATGCTAAACCCCCAAACTAAAAAGTTAGAATTAAAAAATTCTTAAATAATATCTACAGATTTTTCTCCTTCTTTAAGATACCCAATAATATATGGTCTCTCCCCTTCCTTTTCCAAAATCTGTAGTGTTTTCTCTTTATCTTTTTCTGGGACAGCTATTATCATTCCAAGTCCCATATTAAATGTTTTATACATCTCTTCTTTAGAAATATTTCCCTCTTTTTGAATCCATTTAAAGACAGGCAGGACTTCCCAGCTTTCTTCTTCTATTACAGCTTTTACATCTTTGTTTAAGACCCTTATAAGATTTCCAGGTATTCCCCCTCCTGTTATATGGGCTATTGCATGGATATCAACCTCTTCAGCAAGTTTTAGTATAGGTTTTACATATATCTTTGTAGGTGTAAGAAGTTCTTCCCATAGTTTTTTTCTTAGCTCTTCTATATATGTGTCATATGTATACCCTTTTATTTCTATAAGTTTTCTTACAAGAGAATATCCGTTACTGTGGATTCCAGAAGATGCTATTCCTATAAGAACATCTCCTGGTTTTGTTTTTGAACCATCAAGCATTTTTTCCCTTTCAACAACTCCTACAGCAAAACCTGCTAAGTCATACTCTCCTTCTTTATACATACCTGGCATCTCTGCTGTTTCTCCGCCTATTAGAGCACAACCTGCCTGTTTACAACCTTCTGCAATACCTTTTACAACATCTACAGCAACATGAGGCTCAAGTTTTCCTGTAGCAAAATAATCAAGGAAAAAAAGAGGTTTTGATGTTGTGGTAATAAGGTCATTTACACACATTGCTACAAGGTCTATTCCTATTGTGTCATGTTTGTCTACTGTTTGGGCAATTTTAAGTTTTGTTCCTACTCCATCTGTGGATGATGTGATAACAGGTTCTTTGTATTTTGCAATCTCTAGAAGATATGCCCCTGCAAACCCTCCAATAGGCGTTATAACATTTTTATTGAATGTTTCCTTTACAAAACCTTTTATCTGCTCTACAAACTTATCAGCTTTTTCTATATCAACCCCTGCATCTTTATAACTAAGCATTTTTCTCTCCTTTTATAGTCCTAAGAAATGAACTAGTATATACATACATATCCAAGCATATATACCAGCAACAATATCGTCAGCCATAACGCCAAGTCCTGAAGGTAGTTTCTCAAACCACTTTATAGGCGGTGGTTTCCAAATATCAAATATTCTAAAAAGAATAAAAGCTAATAGAAGATGCTCGATAGTAGGAGTAAAACCTATCATTGAAACCATATAACCAGCTATTTCATCTATTACTATATACTCTGGGTCTTTTCCTTCTTTTAGTGTTTCTATTAAAACTGTTGAAGCCCAAATTCCTATAAAAAATACCGCCAATGTTATAGCAATCTGATTTATAAGCTGATATTCTCCTCCTCTCATCCAATAAATCATAATAGGAATAAGACCAACTAGCGTTCCTGCTGTTCCTGGGATTTTAGGAACTTTTCCTACAAAAAGTCCTGTAGCCAGCATATAGGCAATCATAAATTTAAGGCTGTCTTCAGGTGCTTTTTCTTCCTGCTGTTTTTTTTCTTCTTTTTCTTCTTTAATACCTAAAACTTCTTGCTCTTCTTTTAACTCTTCCTTTCTTTCTTCCACTTTACAACTCCATTTTTTTAAATTTTTCAGTATTATAGCAAGTTTGTTTTTACTAACCTATAAATTTTTTAGAAATATTTCCTGAGCTTTTCTAACTCCTTTTCCAAGTTCCACTTTATACCCCATTTTATTTAATGCCATCTCAAGACCAGCTATTACCTGAACCATATCCATAAAATCAAAATATCCCATATGGGCTATTCTAAAGATTTTTCCTTTTAGATGGTCTTGACCTCCTGCAACTCTGAAGCCAATTTTTAGAAGCTCTTTTCTAAGGTCATCAGCGTTTATTCCTTCAGGTGCATACACTCCTGTCGCAGAGTTTGCAGGACTTTCAGAAAGAAGCTTAAGTCCTATTTCTTTAACAGCTTCTCTTGTAGCTTCAGCCATAACAGCATGTCTTTTTGCTAAATTTTCAAGCCCTTCATCTAAGATAAGTTTTAAACTTTCATTTAAAGCAATTATCAGATTTATAGCTGGTGTATAAGCTGTTTGACCTTTAGACTGTTTTTTTGCTTCTTTTGCAACATCAAAATAGTATTTTGGGATATTACTTTCTGATAGTCTTTTTTCTGCTTTTTCTGAGTAATATAAAACAGCTAGCCCAGGAGGAAGCATTAAAGCTTTTTGAGACCCTGTAACAAGAACATCAATACCCATCTTTTCAGGGTATACTTCATAAACTCCAACAGATGTTATCCCATCAACAACAAGAATACAATCTTCAAGTTTTTTGGAAACATCTGCTAAAAACTCAACATCATGTAGTGTTGTTGTTGATGTTTCTGAATGCTGAACAAAAATTCCTTTTATATCTGGGAATTCTTCTACTATTTGTAAAACTTTTTCTTTATCGTAAGTTTTTCCCCATTCTATTTCATAATCTATAACTTTAAGTTCAAAAGTCTCTGCCAGCTCTTTCCATCTTTGTCCAAATTTTCCAGCATTTATAATAAGAACTTTATCTCCTTTCCTGAAGAAATTTAAAACAGATGCTTCCATAGCTCCTGTTCCAGATGAAGCAAACATAAGAACATCTCTGTCTGTTTTTAAAAGCTGTTGAAGTCTTTTTCTTGTATCTAAAAAAATTTGTGTAAATTCTGGTGTTCTATGATGAATAATCTGCTGGCCTAAAGCTTTTATTACTTGAGGTGGTAATGGAACTGGTCCCGGCGTAAAAAGTCTTTCTTTTATAAGCATAAAAACCTCCTTTACTTATCAATAAGTGTGAAAAAATTATAGTCTTTTTTAGCTAAATTTAGGAAGTTGCCAGTTGTAAAGGATAGCAAGAAGTCTAATCATAAATACAATGAGACTACATATAACTGCAGAGCTGTTTATATCTAGTCCTGAAAGAATAGCTATATAAAAAGCTATAGCCCCTATTATGCTACAGCTAGCATAAAAATCGTCTCTTAAAACAGAAGGAATTTTTCCTAAAAGAATATCACTTATAAGACCACCACCTACTCCTGTAAGAGTAGCAAGTATTACTATTCCAAAAAAAGAAACATCGGCATTATAGGCAATAATAGCCCCTGTAGTTGTAAATGCTGAAAGTCCTATTGCATCAGGTATAAGGATAAAAAAACGGTTTTTAAAATCTCCTTTAAAAATTTTATATAAAACAATGGCGAGCCATACACCAAAAAGAGCAAAAGACATATCAGTAATAGACTTTAAAGCATTTGGAATTTGATTAACAAGTAAATCTCTAGTGATACCTCCACCTAAAGCTGTTAATGTCCCAAGGACAGTTATTCCAAAAAGGTCTAAACCTTCTTTTATAGCCTTAAAAGAGCCAGCAACAGCAAAAGCAATAAGTCCTATTATATTCATTATTTGAAAAATATCTAAGAGTATCATCTGATTTTTAGAGCTTTAAATTTTTGCTAAATATTTTACAGAAAAATGCCAGAAAGCCAATTTCTTTAGAAATAGGATAAATGGTAGAGACTTTCTAACGAAACTCTCAAAATCCTTTAGTTATTAGTATGTTATAATATCTTAAAAGGTTTTCAAAATGAATATAACCTTGAGAAAAGAGCAAAACATCAAACAAAGCCTGAAAATAACCAAAGAAAAAAGAAAAAACTAGATAGCAAAAATCTATCAGCTTAAAATCTCATACTCAAACCTAAACAAACAGCAAAGACTATGGCTCAAAAAATTTTTTTAAAGCTAAATGATTTTATAACTACTGTATAACACAGATACAAAATAGATTAAATCTACAAATAAAAAAACTAATAAAGGTAGAATAAAAACTCTCAAATTAGATGAATAATAAATAATACTAGGCTAGGTAAAATAAATATAAAAAAGCTTAATAGATTTAGGCGTAAGTAAATTGATAACTGAAAGAGAATAAGTTAACCCTGTAGGGAGGCACATTTGCTAAGCAAAGTAACAACTCAAAGGAAAACAAGCCACTGCACAGAGACTTGAGATTAATCTTTAATATTTATGCAGGCTATGCTTCTGTGAAGTAAGAAATCTCTGACTTCTGTTAAGAAAGGATATCATTGTAGAATAATTTTAACTAAAATCAGGAGGAGTTTATGAAAAAAGGGAAAGTTATAATCCTCGGTAGTGGTCCAAATAGAATAGGTCAGGGAATAGAGTTTGATTATGCATGTGTCCACTGTGTATGGGCTTTAAGGGAAGAAGGTTATGAAGCAATAATGGTAAACTGTAATCCAGAAACAGTTTCTACAGACTACGATACATCAGATAAACTATTTTTTGAGCCTATTATTTATGAAGATGTTGTGAATATCATAGAAAGTGAAGAGCCTATAGGGGTTGTTGTTCAATTTGGAGGACAAACCCCTTTAAAACTTGCAGTTCCTCTTCAAAATGCAGGGATAAACATCCTTGGAACATCCCCAGAAAGTATAGATATAGCAGAAGATAGAGAAAGATTTAGAGACTTAATAATAAAACTTGGTTTAAAACAGCCTGAAAGTGGCATTGCAAAATCAAAAGAAGAAGCTATAAGTATAGCTGAAAAAATTGGGTATCCAATTCTTGTTAGACCTTCATATGTTCTTGGCGGGAGGGCTATGAGACTTGTTTATGATACAGCAGAGCTTTTAGAGTATATAGAGGAGGCTGTTTATGTAACAGAAGATAAACCTCTTCTTATTGATAAGTTTCTAGATGAAGCTATTGAGCTTGATGTTGATGCAGTTTGTGATGGGGAGGATGTTTTAGTTGGAGCTGTAATGGAGCACATAGAAGAAGCAGGAATCCACTCAGGAGACAGTGCAACCTGTATACCGCCTTATACACTTCCTGATGAAGTAATCATTAGAGTAAAGGAACAAACAAGAAAACTTGCAAAAGCTTTAAATGTTAAAGGACTTATGAACGTCCAGTATGCAGTAAAAAATAATGAAATATACGTGATTGAGGTAAACCCAAGGGCATCAAGAACTGTTCCTTTTGTAAGTAAAGCAATTGGATATCCTTTAGCAAAACTTGCATCAAAAATTATAATAGGTAAAAAACTAAGAGAGCTTGTTCCAGAAGTTTTTGAGATAAAAGAAACTCACCCAGCAACAGACTTTAGAGGAAAAGACTTTAAAAGATACTCTATTAAAGAAGTTGTTTTTCCATGGAATAGATTTCCTGAAGTAGACCCTCTTCTTGGACCTGAGATGAAATCAACAGGGGAAGTTATGGGAATAGATGAAGATTTTGGAATGGCTTTCTACAAAGCACAGGCTGCAGCAGGAAACGTTCTGCCAGAAAAAGGAAATGTTTTTATCTCTGTAGCAGATAAGGACAAACCAGCAATAGTAAATATAGCAAAAGAACTTGTAAATCTAGGCTTTTCTATCTATGCAACAGAAGGAACCCATAAGTTTTTAAAAGAGCATGGTATTCCATCAAAAAAAGTAAACAAAATCTCAGAAGAAAGACCAAATATTGTTGATATGATAAGAAATGGAGAAATTCATATGATTATAAACACCCCTTCAGGTAAAAGGGAGCGCTCAGACGCCTATTATATAAGAAGAGCTGCTATAGAACATAAAATATCTTATTTCACAACAGTAAGAGCAGCCTATGCAGCTGTTCAAGCTTTAAAATCTTTAAAAGAAAAAGAACTTTCTGTTAGACCTCTTCAAGAGATGTTTTAAAAGAGGGACTAAAATCCCTCTTTTATTTTTTCAAAAATATGGACAATTCCAACAGCTACAATTCCAACAACAAATCCTACTAAAAGCTCAGCTAAAATTCCTGGTAGGAAATGTAAATAATGATGTAGAGCATCTATATGATGTATATAAATACCACCAGCAACCAAAAGCATAGCAATAGTCCCTATAACAGAAAGAGCTTTTATAACCCATGGAAGAAGGATTACAAGAAATCTTCCTATTTTTTCTAATATAGGATTTCCAGTTTCAATAAGAAAAAACCCAAAATCATCCATTCTAACAATAAGAGCAACAAGTCCATATACGCCAATAGTTGCAATTAACGCAACAAGAGTTGTAGAAATAACCTGCACAATAAAAGGCTGGTCTTTAACTGCAGCCAAAGCAATAATAACAATCTCTAAAGAAAGAATAAAATCTGTTTTTATAGCAGCTTTTACTTTTTCTTCTTCTGAAAGCTGTTTTTTTTGAGGATGACTTCCCCTATGGAATAAAAACTCTATTATTTTTTCAGTTCCTTCATAAGCAAGATAAAGACCTCCAAGCATAAGAATAGGGACAATAATCCATGGAGCAAAATAATTTAAGATAAAAACTATAGGCAAAATAATAGCCTTATTTATTAAAGAACCTTTCATTATTTTCAGTATTACAGGTATCTCTCTACTACTAACAAACCCTGATGATTGTTTTGCTGTTACAGCAATATCATCTCCTAAAATAGCAGTCGTTTTTTTAGCAGCTGTTTTACTAGCTACAGCTACATCATCCATTATCATTGCAATATCATCTAGTAGAGCTAAAAGTCCTGTTGCCATAAAAAACTCCTTATCAAATTTTTATCTAACTGTATTTTTTTACCAAATTGTTATAATTTTTTCCATCTTTATAAGAAAAATAGAGGTATTTATGCTCTGGAAAGATAAAAAAGTCCTTATAGGGATTACAGGCTCTATAGCTTCTTACAAAGCATGCGAACTTATTAGACACTTTCAAAAAAAAGGAGCTACTGTTAGAGTTTGTGCTACACCATCAGCTTTAGAGTTTGTTGGAAAGCTTACATTTCAAGCTTTAACAGGAGAAGAGGTTTTATCAGACTGGAAAGATGGAAAAACAGGTCTAGAGCATATTTTCTGGGCAAGATGGCCTGATGTTTTTGTAATAGCCCCTGCTTCAGCAAATACAATAGCAAAGATAAGAATTGGTTTAACAGATAATTTTTTAACATCTCTTGCCCTAGCATATGACAAACCTATAGTAATAGCTCCTGCGATGAATACAAAGATGTACCAAAACTCTGCTACAAAGGAAAATATAGAGATTTTAAAAGAAAGAGGACATCTTTTTGTTGAACCAGTAGAAGGAGAACTTGCTTGTGGAGAAGAAGGAGAAGGAAAGCTTGCTGATTTAGAAGATATAGAAATAGTAGCTTTAAAAGCCGTTCTTCCAAAACCTTTAAAGGGAAAAACTGTTTTGATAACAGCAGGAGGGACAAGAGAACATTTTGACCCAATAAGATACATATCAAACGCATCATCTGGACAAATGGGATATGCTCTTGCGAAAGTTGCATATGCCCTTGGAGGAGATGTTACTCTTATCTCAGCCCCTACGTGCTTAAAAAAACCTTATGGTGTAAAGAAGATAGATGTTATTTCAGCTCAAGATATGTATAAAGCTGTAATGGAGCATCTAGACAGTGCAGATATTATCATAATGAATGCAGCTGTAGCAGATTTTAGACCAAAATCCTACAGTAAAGAAAAACTTAAAAAATCAAAAGAAAATCCAGTAGTTGAACTTGAGCCAAACCCAGATATATTAAAAGCCATTGGAGAAAGAAAAAAAGGAAACCAGATTTTAATAGGTTTTGCTGCAGAAAGCCAAAACCTCATAGAAAATGCAAAAGATAAACTAAAAAGAAAAAATCTTGATGTTATAGTAGGAAATCTTTTAGATGTTTTCAGCAAAGAAAAGCATCAAGGAGTTATTATTTTTAAAAATGGAAAACAGGTAGAAATACCGCCTATGGACAAAGAAGAATCAGCCTTATTTATTTTAAAAAATATTTTCCACAAGGAGGATAAATGGGATTAAAAGAGTTTATTATTCCAGCAGTAGATATAAAAGACGGAAAAGCAGTAAGGCTTTTTTTAGGAAAAGCTGATGAAGTAACTGTTTATGGAGATAACCCTGTTGATATGGCAAAAAATTGGGAAGAAAAAGGAGCAAAACATCTTCATATAGTTGATTTAGATGGAGCTTTTGAAGGAAAACCAAAAAATTACCGTATAGTTGAACAGATAGTAAAGTCTGTTTCTATACCTGTTGAGTTTGGAGGAGGCTTAAGAAGCTATGAAGCTGTAAAAACAATGATAGAGCTGGGAGTTGATAGAGTTGTTATTGGAAGCTTAGCATATCAAGATAGGAAAACTTTTGAAAAGATAGCAAATGATTTTCCATCAAAAGTTGTAGTAGGAATAGATGCAAAAGATGGAAAAGTAGCCATAAAAGGATGGGTAGAAAAAACCGAGTATACCCCTCTAGAGTTTGCAAAACAGTTTGATGATATGCCTATATGGGGCTTTTTATATACAGATGTAAATAGAGATGGAGCTTTAGTAGGACCAAATATAGAGGGAACAAAGACGTTAGCAGAAAATCTTAGACATCCTGTTATAGCTTCAGGAGGAGTTGGTTCTGTAGAAGATGTTAAAAAACTTTATCAAATAAAAGATGTTGGAATATATGGAGTTGTAGTAGGAAAAGCTCTTTATGAAGGAAAAATCAACCTTGAAGAGTTAGATTGAGTTTGAGAAAATTTAAAGACAATTAAAAAGGAGGAAAAAAATGGCTGTTAGTCCATATGTTGCAGATAAAAAAAAGTTAGAAGAGTTTAGAAAACTTCTTTTGATGGAAAAGAAAAGAATCATAGATAGAGTTTTAGAGAAAGAAGAGATTATGAAAAAACTTACAGAAGAAGGCTGGACTATTCCAGAAGAGCTTGATGATTATGCAAGAATAGACTATTCAGAGCTTATCTTAGCTGAACTAGAAGATATTGAGGTGGAGATATTAAGAGAGATAGACAAAGCTTTAGAAAGAATGAGAGATGGAACATATGGACTTTGTGAAGTTTGTGGAAATCCTATAGAAGAAAAAAGACTTAGAGCTCTGCCATGGACAACTCTTTGTATAAAACATGCTGCTGAAGCAGAAAAGGTAAGAGACCTTATAGACCACAGATATACAGAATATTTAAGAAATAGTCTTATTCCTTATTATGAACCTTTAGAAGAAGAGGTAAAAGAAGAAGGAGAAGACAAATGAGCTTATGGCAAAAGAGCTTAAAAGAGCTGTCAGACCTTGTAAAAAACAAAGAAGTAAAACCATCAGAAATAATTGAAAGTTTTGTAGAAAGAACTAAAGAGTTTGAACCAAAAATAAATAGCTATGTAACAGATTTAACCCAGCAGGCTCTAGAAAAAGCTAAAGAAGCAGATGAAAAACTGTCTTCTCTTGAAAATATTCCTGATTTATTTGGACTTCCTATAGCTATAAAAGACAATATTTCAACAAAAGGAATAAGAACAACCTGCTCATCAAAGATGCTTGAAAACTATGTGCCGCCATTTGATGCAACCGTTATAGAAAAACTTAATCAGCAAGGATATATAATCACGGGAAAAACAAATCTTGATGAGTTTGCAATGGGCTCTTCTACAGAAAATTCAGCATTTTTCACAACAAAAAATCCATGGGATTTAGAAAGAGTCCCAGGAGGTTCATCTGGAGGTTCAGCTGCTGCAGTAGGAGCAGGGATTGTTCCAGCAGCATTAGGTTCAGATACAGGAGGTTCCATTAGACAACCTGCTGCCTTTTGCGGCGTTGTTGGACTAAAGCCAACTTATGGAAGGGTTTCAAGATATGGTCTTGTAGCATTTGCATCTTCTTTAGACCAGATAGGACCAATCACAAGAACTGTAGAAGATGCGGCGCTTCTTTTAAATATTATTTCAGGCAAAGACCCTAAAGATAGCACCTCAGACAATGTTCCTGTTCTAGATTTTCTTTCATACATAGGAAAAGATATAAAAGGAATAAAAATAGGACTACCAAAAGAATTCTTTATAGAAGAGCTTGACAGCCAGATAAAAGAAACTGTTTTAAATGCTGCTAAAGAACTTGAAAAAGAAGGAGCAGAGCTTGTTGAAGTATCCCTTCCTACAACAAAATACGCAATAGAAGCTTACTATATAATTGCACCGTCTGAAGCTTCCTCAAACCTTGCAAGGTATGACGGAGTCAGATACGGATACAGAGCAAAAGAATATAAGAATCTTGAAGAGATGTATTCAAAAACAAGAGATGAAGGCTTTGGGGCAGAAGTAAAAAGAAGAATAATGCTTGGAACATACGCTTTATCCTCTGGTTATTACGATGCTTACTACTTAAAAGCTCAAAAAGTAAGAACTCTTATATATCAAGAGTTTATGAATGTATTTAAAGAAGTTGATGTTCTTCTTACACCGACTACCCCAGACGTTGCCTTTAAAATAGGAGAAAAAACAGACGACCCAATACAGATGTATTTATCAGATATTTTCACTGTATCTGTAAACATGGCATCACTGCCAGGAATAAGTATTCCATGTGGATTTAAAGATAATCTCCCTATCGGCATGCAGATTATAGGAAAACCTTTTGACGAAGGAACAGTTCTTCAAGTTGCTTCTTATTATGAAAAAATGCATGATTTTCATAAAAGGTTTCCTGCTTAATGTAGGAAACCTTTCCTTGTTAACATACTGGTAACGTTGAATATTTATAATAAAATCCAATAAATAAAATTCTATAGAGAAATTATGAAAAATTTTAAAGTTTTTATTAGCTTTTTAATAAGTGTTTCTATAGTAGGAGTTTCTGTAAGTAATGAAAAAGCAGATATAAAAACTAAAATAGAGAAATTAATAGAAGAAGTGAAAAAAGCTCCTCCTTCAGAAAAATATAAAAAGATGAATCAATTAAAACTTTTCATAAAAAAACTAAAAGCTGAAGAAAGAATAAAAATAATGAAAAAACTTCATAAGCAACTTAAAGGTCAAAAACAAGCAGCAGAGCATAAACATCGTCTACAACACAGATTAAGAAAAGGAAAAATCTTTAATAAAGAACATTTTGAAACAAGAAATCTTAAAGAAAATTGCAAAGAAAAAATAAAAAAAGAAGGACACCAGTTTCATTTTAGACATGGCAATAGAGAAATAAAAGGCATTGATGAAGGAAATCACTTTCAAGATAAATTTCAAAATAAATTTAGAGATACCTTTAACGATAAAAATGATTTAAAAAATGAAAATAGATTTAATAAGAAACCTGATACTTTCCATAATAAGAATAAGCAAAGAAATTTCAACCAAGAGAGGCAAGGGAAATTTAGACTTAAGGAATAAGGAGAGTTAATGTACCGGTTCTTGTTAATAGGTCTGCTAATTTTTGGTTTGGCTTTTGGTTATGTAGATGAAGATTTAGATGGTGTAGATGATAGTATAGATAAATGTCCAGGGACTCCATTTGATGTATTGGTTAATGCTGATGGTTGTCCTTTAGAAGAAGAAGGGAATTTCCATTTAAAATTAGCCTTCTCTTATTCTGAAGATAAAAGTAATAACTCTCTAACTTCTTATATTACCCTTGCTTATGCAAATCAAAACTGGTATTTCTCAATTACTGGAAGTTATATTCTCGATAGTTTTTCTAACTCTTCAGATATAGGAGATACATATATATTTGGAAGTTATGTTTTTCCTATTGAAAATATAAATATTCAGTTTGGTCTTAATATAAAATTTCCAACTTCAGAAACTTCAAAAAAAATTGACTTTATACCCTCTGTCTTAATAGATATCTTTATGAAAGATTATGATTTATTTATGTATGGAAATTATACTTTTACAGACGAAAGAGGTTTAAAAGATAACTATAGTTTCTCTGTTGGTTTAGGAAAACAATTTACAGATAATTT
>JAADDV010000078.1 GCA_013153795.1 Aquificota bacterium
TCTTTATTAGAAGCTATAAATATTGTTCAAAATGCTAAACTTATAATAGGAAATGAAACTGGTTTAACTCATTTAGGATATTTGAGTGGAATTCCTACTGTTTGTTTTCTTGGAGGAGGACATTTTGGAAGATTTTTACCATGGAAGGATTTTAACTCTTTAGTAGTACCTGTTTATTGGGATAATACTGATTGTTTTCAATGTAAATGGATGTGTGAATTTGTTGATTTATCAAAAAAAGAAACACCTCCATGTATTTATAATATAAATGAAACTAAAGCTTTAGAAGCTATAGAAAAACTAAATGAAAAATATAAGATATTTTCATGAAAGATATTTGTATTATAACTGTTACTTATGGGGATAGATTCCCTTTTTTAAAAAAAGTTTTAGATAGAGTTTTAAATGAAAATGTCAAAAAGATTATTGTTGTAGATAATAATTCCTCTAAAGATAGTAAAGAAAAACTAAAAGAGTATATAAAAAACAAAGAAGAAAAAATTAAAATACTTTCTTTAGAAGAAAATTTAGGTTCGGCAGGTGGTTTTAAAAAAGGTTTAGAAATAGCAAAAAATTGTAAAGAATGTGATTTTATTCTTCTTCTCGATGATGATAACCTCCCAGAAAAAGGTATATTTGATAAAATCTTTAATAAAATTGAAAATTTAGATTTTTCTTTTAATAAGGATGCCTTATGGATGTATAGAACAGATAGAGAAAATTTTATTGCATACATTAAAAAGAATAATCCTTCAGGAATGCTTCCTGACAAAAATGGTTTTCTTGGCATGCATTTTATTACAATATTTGGGAAGATAATAGAGCTTTTAAAAGCTAAAATTTTCAAAAACAAACCACTGGAAATAAATAAAAATTATGGTTTTATATATGCAGCTCCTTATGGAGGTTTATTTTTTCATAAATCCTTATTAGATAAAATAGGATTTCCAAGGGAAGAATTTTTTGTGTATGTTGATGATTACGAATGGACTTACCGTATCAAAAAAAACGGCGGAAAAATAGTTGCACTTTTAGATTTAAAAATAGAAGATATAGATAAGTCTTGGCATATAAAAAGAAAGGGAAAATCCTTTTTTTCAAAAATTCTTAATACTGATGATTATAAAAGGGTTTACTATACAATTAGAAATAGAATTGTTTTTGAACAGGAGAATTTTGTAAAAAATAGGTTTATATACAATATAAATAAGTTTTTATTTCTGTTAGCTTTAAGATTATATAAAAACAAAAATAATGAAAAACAATATAAAATTGTATTAAAAGCAATAGAAGATGGATATAAAAGAAGACTAGGGAGAGTATTATAATAATGTCTGATTTAGTGTCTATCATAACCCCTTCTTACAAATCGAAAAAATTTATAAAAAAAACTATAGAAAGTGTTTTGAACCAAACCTATAAAAACTGGGAAATGATAATTGTTGATGACTGTAGTCCTGACAAATCCAATGAGATAATACAGGAATATATAAAAAAGGATAATAGGATAAAACTTATAAAACTTTCTAAAAACAGTGGTCCTGCTGTTGCTAGAAATACAGCAATAAAAGAAGCTAAAGGAAGATATATAGCTTTTTTAGATGCAGATGATTTATGGCTTCCTGAAAAACTAGAAAAACAGATTTCCTTTATGGAAGAAAAAAATCTTCCAATGACATATTCATCTTATTACATGATAGATGAAGAGGATAATCCTGTTGGTGAGTATATAGTAGAACCTGTTTTGACGTATAAAAAGCTTTTAAAGAGAAATATGGTTGGCTGTTTAACAGGTATTTATGATACAAAAAAACTTGGAAAAGTTTATATGCCTGATATTTTAAAAAGACAAGATCATGGTTTATGGCTAAAAATACTTAAAAAAATTGGAAAAACTGAAGGTATAGTTGAGCCTCTTGCTATTTATAGACTGAGAAAAAACTCTGTTTCTTCAAATAAAATCATTGCTGCAAAATACACATGGAAGCTTTTAAGGGAGGTTGAAAACTTAAATCTTTTACAAGCTGCTTATTATTTTGGCTGGTATATTTACTATGGATTAAACAAATATAAAAATGTGAAAAAATCATAATAGCTTATACAAAGCTTCTAAAACCATATCTGGTGTTATTTTTTTCATACACTCAAATGTTCCTGTTGGGCAGTTTCTGTGTCCATGAAGTCCACATGGACGGCAAGAAAGATTTTTAATTTCAACAACAATTCCGTTTCTATAAGGATAAAATCCAAAATCTTTAACTGTTGGTCCGTATATATCAACAACAGGTGTGTTAAAAGCAACTGCCATATGAACAGGAGCTGAATCATTGGATATAAGAGCTTTTGCATGTTTTATTAAAGAAAAACTCTCTCTTAAAGATGTTTTCCCAATAAGATTTAAAACAGGTTTTTGAACATTTTTTAGTATCTCATTTCCGTATTCTAAATCCTCTTTCCCTCCTATCAAAACAACCTTTTCTTTTTCAGAAAGAATATCTATGACTTTAGAAAAACCTTCTATTGTCCATCTTTTTGTTTCCCATTTTGAACCAGGGGCTATGAGAACATAGTTTTTTTCTTCCAATCCGAAAGATCTAAAAGCTTTTTCTTCCTTCTGGTCTAAAAAAATCTCAGGATTTTTTACTAGTTTTTCTTCTGAATAGTTTTCTAAGGCTTTTAAAAGAGAAAGATTTCTATCTATTTCATGGGTTCCGTCAAATCTGTGGGGGATTGTTTTTGTATATAAAAAAGAAAAACCTGCTTTATCAAATCCTATTCTTTCTTTTATTCCAGATAAAAAAAGAGAATATGAAGCTCTATGGGAACGGTGAGGAGATATGGCAAGATTATATTTTTCTTTTTTTATTCTTTTTATCAGTTTTATATTTGAGTCCTTTTTTTTATCAAAAACAATAATCTGATTTATGTAAGGATTGTATTTTAAAACATCTTTACCAAAAGGTTTTGTTATTATGTCTATTTTGCTTTCTGGAAAATGTCTTTTTATAGATGCTATTAATGGTGTAGTGAGGATTAAATCTCCTAAAAAGGCTGTCTGCCACACAAGGATTTTCATACTAACCTCATAAAGAAAAATATGTATTTACAAAACTTTAAAAGCTTTCAAGAGGAATAAGTCATATCGCTTTTAGACCTTATTCTATGATATTTTTCCTTTTTCAATCCTTTAAGAATAAAGTAAATTATCCATATTTATATCTTATATATTTTAATAAATAAAGTATATTAAAAAATATGATGCTAGAAAAAATACAACTTTCTGCACTTTATGAAATAAGTAAAACTCTTTCTTCATCTATTGATTATGGAAGGAATATAAACTATATAACAAATATTTTAAAGTCATTTTTTGGCTATGAAAATGTTTTCATTACTATAGTAGAGCCTGAAACTCAAGAGCTAAAAAATTTTGGAAAACAAGATATAAGCTATAAAAAAGGGGAAGGAATAACAGGAAAAGTATGGAAACATGGCGTTCCGATAGTTGTTCCAAATATTTTTGAGGAAAAAGAGTTTTTAAACAAACTAAACAGAGATTTAAAAAAATACAAAAACAAAAAAGTTGCTTTTATCGCCGTTCCTATAAAAATAGGAAATAGAATCATAGGAGTTTTAGGAGTTGACAAACCTTATACAGGAAAAGAGACACTAAATGAACACACAAAGTTTTTAACAATGGTAAGTGTTCTTTTAGGTCAGTCTATAGAACTTTCCTCAAAGATAAAAGAAGAAAGAAAAAGACTTGAGGAAGAAAAAGCGTACCTGAAAAGCCAGATAAAAGCTCTTATGTCAAAAACAGGAATAGAAGGACTTGTAGGAAAAAGTAAACAGATTTTAGAAATAGTAGATATGATAAAAAGTGTTGCCCCTACCCCTGCAACTGTTTTGCTGACAGGGGAAAGCGGCGTAGGTAAAGAGGTTTTTGCAAAGGCTATCCATTACACATCCCCAAGAGCTGATAAACCTTTTATAAAAATAAACTGTGCTGCTATCCCAGAAGACCTTTTGGAAAGTGAACTTTTTGGATACGAAAAAGGAGCTTTTACTGGAGCTCATACTTCAAAAAAGGGAAAATTTGAACTTGCAAATGGAGGAACAATCTTTTTAGATGAAATAGGAGATATGCCTCTTTTACTTCAGTCTAAACTTTTAAGAGTCCTTCAAGAAAAAGAAGTAGAAAGACTGGGAGGGTCTAAACCTATAAAAGTAGATGTTCGTATTATAGCAGCCACAAATAAAGATTTAGAAAAAATGGTTTATGAAGGAACATTTAGAGAAGATCTTTACTACAGACTAAATGTTATATCTATCCATATACCACCTTTAAGAGAAAGAAGGGAAGATATTCCCCCTCTTGTTTATTACTTTTTAGAAAAATTTAATAAACAGTATGGGAAAAATCTGAAAATATCTGAAAAACTTATGGATATATTCCTCAGATACGATTGGCCAGGAAATGTTAGACAGCTTCAAAATACAATAGAGAGAATGGTTATACTAGCAAAAGGAGATATTCTAACAGAAGAAAACTTACCACTGGATATAAAAAAGCAAATATCAGATATAGATAAAAAAGAGAACATCTCTTTAAAGACAGAATCAAAAATTTTAGATAAAATTCAGCTGCCTAAAACTGTTGAAGAGATAGAAAAAGAAGCAATAATAAAGGCATTAGAAGAAACAGGTTATGTTGTAAAAAAGGCAGCTCAAAAACTAGGTATGACCCCAAGACAGGTAAGATACAGAATGGAAAAATATAACATTCCTTTAAAGAAAAAATCCTCACGTATATAAAGAGCTAAAAGACCTATAAACCTCAAAACTTTCAAACGCAGCTCCAGATTTTAGACTTTCTTCTGCAAGTCTTGTAGCCTCTTTTACATCCTCAGTTTTTCCATAAGCAATAAGAATAAGTCCTGCCGTCATAACAGCCCAGTCTTTTAAAGGATTATCTTCATTTTTTAAAATAGAAAGACATACTTTAGCATTTTCCTCTACTGAGGTAATTTTTGGCGTTTTTTCTTTTATATCCTTTGAAACAATAGAAACAGAAAATATTTTGTTTGTGTATATCTTTGTTTCTCTATCTGGATAAGGTTCTATTCCACCTTCCAGACCTTTCACCACAAAAATATCTTTAAATCCCATATGATTGGCAAGAGTCATATATTTTTTTACAAAAGGTGTATGGGCAACACCTATAAGAACCTTCGTTGTTTTAAAAGGATTCAGCAGTTTTTCAATAGTATTTAAATATGTCCTTAGTCCAAATTCCTGTCTTTTTGGCAGAAGAGAAGCAAGTTTCGGATTTAAAAACCTTTGATGGTAAAAACTAAATCCAGAAAGCTCTAAAACTTTTAAAATATCCTCTTTTTCAGATAATAGCCTACATCCCATCGTTTCTAAAACCTGATGATAGGTAATCCCAAATTTAGAAGGAACATTTTCATTTCCATGTCCTACAATTTTTGCCCCTGCACCTGTTGCAATAAAAATAGAAGCAGGAAGTATATGTAGTGTTTTGTCTTTCCCATCATACCCAACAGCTATATCAACAGGAATAATCTCATCTGTTTCTATATACTGAGTCTCCTCTTTCAAGGCATCTATAAAACCTGTCAGTTCTTCTTCTGTAGCATACTTAATCCTCATTGCTCCCCAGAAGAAACCAGTCTGTATATCTGTAGCTTCTCGATTTAGAATCTTTTTGTTTGCCTGATATGCCTCTTCATATGTAAGGTCTTTGCTTCTTTCCTTTCCTATCCCAACTTTTTTCAAAAACTGCAGCATCTTTAACCTCAGCTTTATTTCTCAATCAAGGTTAATTTTACAGAAAATTTGCCAAAAAGCCCATTTCTAAAGAAATAGGATGAATGGCAGAGAGGTTCATTAGAACCTCTCAAAATCCTTTTATTGCTAATCTGCTATAATAGCATAGAGGTTTTCAAAATGATTGTAACATTAGATAAAAAGCAAAAAATAAAAGAAAGCCTAAAAAAGACCAAAGAAAAAAGAAAAAATCAAATCGCTAAAGTCTACCAGCTTAAAATCTCATACTCAAACCTAAACAAACAACAAAAACAATGGCTTAAAAGAGTTTTCTTAGAAGCAAAATGGCTGTATAACTATGTAATTGCAGATATACCAAACAGACTAAACCCACAAACAGAAAAAGCTAAACAAGTAGAGATAAAAACACCAAACGGATTTGAAATAAGAGAAATAAACTGTTTATCCTCTCAAATGAAACAAGGAATATTAGATAGAATACGAAAAAACTTGTCAGACCTATCCAAAGCAAAACAAAAAGGAATAAAAGTAGGAAAGTTAAAGTTTAAATCTCAGGTTAGAAGCATACCATTAAAGCAAAACAACATCACATTTAAAGTGTTGAAAAACAAAAACAGGATAAAACTACAACGATTAAAGAAACCAGTTAGATTACTCGGACTACATCAACTACCAGAAAACAGTTATATAGCAAAAGCAGAACTAATAAAAAAGCCAGATGGATACTACATATATCTAACCTGCTACATAGACAAAGAGCAAATAAAACAAGAAAAAATAAACAAGCCCATAGCAATAGACTTTGGAATAAAGCATCAGTTAACACTATCAAATGGAATAAAGATTAACTACTTTATAGAAGAAACAAAAAGATTAAGGAAACTACAAAAGAAATTATCAAGACAGAAAAAAAGAAGCAGAAACTATCAAAAGACAAAAGAGAAGATACAAAGGGAATATCAAAAGATATACAACAGAAGGAAAGATATACAAAACAAAATAATCTCGCTATTAAAGAAGTATAAGTATGTTTTAATCCAAGACGAACAGATAAAACAATGGCAAAGAGGATTATTTGGGAAGCAAATACAAAACACAGGTATAGGAGGAGTAATCTCAAGGCTAAAACAAAACCTTGAAACTCTTATATCTGTGGATAGATATGAAGCAACAACAAAGATATGTAGCAGATGTGGGAATAAAAAGGAAGATATAAAACTGTCGGACAGAACTTATAAATGTGAAGTTTGTGGACTGGTAATAGACAGGGATTTAAACTCTGCGATAAACATATTAAAGATAGGATTAGAAAAAGTGGAGGAAACCACTATAAAAAACATAGGGTTGGACAGGCCCGAATTAACGCCTGTAGAGAGGAAAGCCACTGCACGGATATTGGGAAGTAATCCTTATATCCGTGTAAGCTATGCCTCGTTGAAGCAGGAAGCCCCTAACTAAAGTTAGGGGAGGATGTCACAGAAAAAAGGAATCTCAAACCAAATCACAGTTAAAGTTACAAAATTGTAATTACAAAATTGTTAATCTATCCAATGTTAAAATAAAAAATTATTGTATATCAACAACTTATCAATTGGCACAAAAATTTCACCAAACAAAATCAACCAAGAAAAATTACAAAACTGTTTAAGAGGTTTCTAATAATGGAAAAACTGATAAAAGTAAGCCAGGAAAGAAATAAAAGGATAAATAAGATAGAAAAACTAAAACAGGAACATACGCCTCAAGAAGCATGGGAAAAACTTGAGTATTACGCAGAAAAAGGTTTCTCATCAATACCAGAGCATGATCTTAACTACTTTCTAAAATGCTTTGGAATCTTTTATAGGCCAGCAACCCCTCAAAAGTTCATGATAAGAGTTCGCATCCCAGGAGGAAAGCTAAACTACCAACAAGCCAAAAAACTTGGAGAAGTAGCAAAAACCTATGGAAATGACTACATAGATATAACAACAAGAATGCAGGTAGAACTTAGATATCTAAAGAT
Organism: Aquificota bacterium; assembly: GCA_013153795.1. Classification (GTDB taxonomy): domain Bacteria; phylum Aquificota; class Aquificia; order Aquificales; family Hydrogenothermaceae; genus JAADDV01. The sequence continues at coordinate 7,817 of JAADDV010000078.1, forward strand.
AGAAGACATTCCCACAGTTTTAAAAGAACTTGAAAGTGTAGGTATTACAACATTTCAAACAGGAGTAGATAATTTTAGAAATATTGTTCAAGACCCTTTAGATGGCGTTGCCTTTGACAATGTTATAGAAACTTGGGAAACACTGCAAAAAATCCAGTCAATATTCTTAAAAAAAGAAGAATGGATATGCACTCTTCCAAGAAAATTTAATACTTCTATAAATGGAAGCTTTTCAAATAGATGTAATGCTTACGGACATGATGCATGTTTCGTTTTAGCAGAAAAAGATGGGATATTTGGTTTTAATGTGTATCTAGGAGGAAAAGTTGGTGCTATAGCCCAGCCAGCAAATGTTTTCCTCACCCAGGAAGAAGTCCCTATTTTCTTTGAAGCAATAGCCAAAGTCTTTAAAAAATACGGATTTAAAGACAGCAGAAACAAAAACCGCCTTAAATACATGATTGATGCTGTTGGGATGGAGGAAGTTATAGATGCTGTAAAACATGAAGCTGGAAGAGATTTTGAAACATCAGGAAAAACACTAACAGAGCTAGAAGGCGGAGAACAGATAGGAAAAATCCAGTTAAAAGACGGCACCTTTGCAATGCATATGGTTGTCCCTTCTGGGATATTCTCAGGAACTGCAATGATAGAGGTTGCTGAAGCTTCTAAAGAGTATGGAAACGGAGAGATAAGACTAACTGTTTCCCAAAATCTCTATATACTGGGGGTATCTTCAGAAAACATAGACAAACTTTTATCTTTACCTGTGTATCAAATTTACAAAAATGTAAATTCGCCGTATTTTAATGATGTTGTAGCCTGTGCAGGGACTGAGCACTGTCCATTTGGAGTTATCCCAAATAAACCAGATGCAATACATGTTGCCCAGTATCTAACGGAGCAAATCCCTTTAGACCCAGCTGACGCAAAAATAAGAATGTACTGGTCTGCATGCCAAAAAGGATGTGGTATTCACGGAAACGGAGATATTGGATTTGTAGGAGTTAAGTTTAAAAAAGATGGAGAAACAGTTCTTGGAACAGATATATATTACGGAGGAACATTAACAGGAGAAAATCTAGAAGGAAAACTTCTTATAAAGTCTATTCCTTTAGAAGGAACAAAATACTACGTTGAAGAACTGGTAAAAGAATACAAAAGACTAAAAAAACCAAAAGAAAGTTTTGAAAAATTCTACAAAAGAGTTTTAACCCGTATATCAAAAGAAGGACTGAGATTTCTCTTAGTTTTTAACAACCTTGTTAAAAATAAAATTCCTATTAGAGTGGAGCTAAATGACTTTGTCCTTGGAAAATCCAATGAAGAGGAAGAAATCTTTGGATATGGATTTCAGCTTTACAGAAAAATAACAGGAAAAAATCCATACTCAAGACCTAATATTCTTGAAATATATGATGAGCCAGAACCAGAAAAACCATCAAAACTAAACCCTGAATTTCCTAAAGTCTTAGATGACATAGTCCTGAAAATGATAAACAAAGACCCAAAGAAAAGATACAAAGTTTTCACAGAAATAGAAGAAGACCTGAAAAACATAAGTTTTTAAAAAGGAGGAAAAAATGGAAGAAAAGATTGAAATTAAAGGAAGCCCGCAACTTGGACTTATAATGGCGACCTTTGGATTTTTTATCGGTTTTGCTGCTGTTTCCCTTTATGGACCTGTTGCAAAAAATTTAAAAGAAATCTTAGGCTTATCAGGTTTTTTAATGGGACTTCTTGTAGCTGCTCCAAACCTAACAGGTTCACTTTTAAGAATACCATTTGCAGCTTGGGTTGATAAAGTTGGTGGAAAAATTCCAATGGCTACACTACTTATCCTTTCTGTTATTGGTATGGCAGGACTATCCACCCTTTTATATCTATACTACCCAAACCTTGAGCCGTGGATGTATTGGCTTATTCTCTTTTTTGGATTTCTAAGTGGGTGTGGTATAGCAACATTCTCTGTTGGTATAGCCCAGACAGCTTATTGGTTTCCAGAAAGCAAACAGGGATTTGCTTTAGGAGTTTATGCAGGAGTTGGTAATCTTGCACCTGGAATCTTTGGTATGCTTCTTCCATTTGCTTTAAAAGAGATAGGTCTTACGATGTCTTATATCCTGTGGTTTGGATTTTTACTCATAGGAACTGTTATATACATACTCTTTGCAAAAGATGCACCTTACTTCCAGCTTATAAAAGCAGGAGTTCCAAGAGAAAAAGCTATAGAACTTGCTAAAAAATATGGTCAAGAGCTTATTCCTACAGGAAGCCTAATAGAATCTCTTAAAAATTCTGCAAAACATATAGAAACATGGGCTTTAGTAGCTCTTTACTTTACTTCATTTGGAGGATTTCTTGCCCTAACTGGCTGGTTTATTGTCTTTTGGGTTCAAAGCTATGACATAGAAATAAGACAGGCAGGTCTTTTAATGGCATTTGGATTTTCTCTACTTGCATCAGTTATCAGAATTTTTGGTGGATGGATATCAGACAAAATTGGTGGAGAGCTTGTTTCACTTATTGCTTTCACAACAATCTTAATTGGAGCAATCATTGTTATTCTTGCTGAGAATACAAACTTTGCTATGTCTTTAACTGGAGAAGTTCTCATGGGAGCAGGAATGGGAGTAGCAAATGGAGCTGTTTTTAAACTTGTTCCTAAATACGTGCCCCATGCTACAGGAGGTGCTGCTGGATGGGTTGGAGGGCTTGGAGCATTTGGAGGTTTTGTTGTCCCACCAATTTTAGGATTATTTGTTCAACATCAAGGGGTTTTAGGATATTCGAAAGGGTTTATTGTCTACGTCATTTTAGCAATTATTTCCATCATCATTTCTTTTATTCTTTGGAAGAAATATGGCAAAGACATTAACAAACCAATAGAGGAGTAGTAGTCATGAGTGAAATATTAGCTACAGCCCAATGTCCTTATTGTGGTGTAGGCTGTGGTTTAGAAATTTTTAAAGACAAAAAAGGTAGAGTAAAAATAAGAGGAGACAAAAGTCATCCTGCAACAAAAGGAGACCTTTGTCTCAAGCCTATTCCTTTACCAAAAGTTATGGATATTGGTAGAATTCCAGCACCTTTATACAGAGAAAACAAAAAAGACCAGTTTAGGGAAATCTCTTGGGAAGAAGCTTTTGAAATCATAGCTTCAAAACTAAAGGAAAACCTGCCAGATGAAAACTATTTTTACATTTCAGGACAGCTTACAACAGAAGACAGCTACGTCATAAATAAGTTTGTAAAAGGATTTGTAAAAACAAATAATATAGATGCAAACTCAAGACTCTGTATGGCCTCTGCTGTTATGGGATATAAACTTTCCTTTGGTTCAGATGGACCACCAGGAAGTTATGAAGATATAGATGATGCAGATGCTTTTGTATTTGCCGGCTCAAATGCTGCCTGGGCTCACCCAGTTTTATTCAAAAGAGTTTTAAACAGAAAAAAGGAATATCCAGAAGCAAAAATCATCGTTATTGACCCTGTTTATACAGCAACAGCTGAAAAAGCCGATATCTGGATTCCTATAAAACCAGGAACAGATACAGTTCTGTTTAATAGTGTTCTTCATCTTCTTCATAAAAAAGGCTGGATAGACCATACCTTTATAAACAAACATACAGAAGGTTTCTGGGAAGCACTAAAAGAAGCAGATAAATATCCACCAGAAGTTGCAGCAAAAATATGTGGAATAAAAGAACATCTCATATACAAACTTACAGAGGTTTATGCCTTTAGCAAAAAAGTTCTCTCATTCTGGACAATGGGATTTAATCAATCCTCAAACGGCACAATGAAAAATCTCTCTCTTATAAATGTTCATCTTGCAACAGGAAGAATAAACGAAAAAGGATGTCCATTTTCCCTTACAGGTCAGCCAAACGCTATGGGAGGAAGAGAAGTAGGATATCTGGTAAACGGTCTTCCAGGATACAGAGACGTTAAAAATGAAGAAGACAGAAAATTTATGGAAAATTACTGGAATATCCCTGAAGGAAGTATAAAACCAAAACCGGGAATAACCATAGTTGAAGCAATGGACAAAATGATTTCTGGAGATATAAAACTTCTATGGGTCGTTTGCACAAATCCAGCTGTTACAATGCCAAACTTAAATAAATTTTGGAAAGCTCTTAGAAATACATTTGTTATTGTTCAAGATGCTTATTTTACAGACACAATGGATTATGCAAATCTTATTCTTCCAGCTACCCAATGGGGAGAAAAAGAAGGAGTAATGACATCTTCAGATAGAACAATAACCCACAACAAACCATTTAGAGAACCACCTCCCCAATGTAAACACGATTGGGAAATATTCTGTGAAGTAGCTAAAAAGATGGGATGGGAAGAAGCCTTTTCTTACAAAACATCAAGGGAAATCTTTGATGAATATAAAAAATCAACAAAAGGAAGACTGTGTGATATATCAGGCTTTGAATATGAAGGGCTTCCTAAACAGTGGGGAGGCAGATGGCTTTATAAAGACAAAAAATTCCCAACTCCTTCAGGAAAAGCTAAATTTAACCCAGCTGTTTACTCTGAACCATCAGACCACACAGAATACCCATACTCAATTGTTTTAACAACAGGAAGAACAAAAAAACAATGGCACACAATGACAAGAACAGGAAAATCTCTAGAACTTTTAAAAGGAGAAGAAGAACCATTTATTATGCTAAATGAAGAAGATGCTTTTGAACTTGGAATTTTTGATAATGATTATATAAATGTAAAATCAGAAAGAGGACAGATATATATAAAAGCAAAAATTGGCAAAATAAAAAGAGGAGTAGCATTTTCACCTTTTGGATACGGGAAAATTTACCATTTTCCAACAAATATTCTTGTATCAGATGCAATAGACCCTATTTCTAAAGAACCAGAGCTTAAATTTTCTGCTATATATATCAAAGCCAAAAAGAAAAGAATATACAGACTTTCAGATGAAACATACCAGAAAGTAAAAGAAACATTCCCAGAAGTAAAAACATTTCTAGATGAGGCTATAGAAAGAGGATATAAAATATTAGAACTAGAAGGAGTGGACAGTATCAGAGGAGAACTTTTAGAAGAACTTACAAAAAAGATGTATGAACTTTTTGATATCTTTATAAACCATCCTACAGACTGGGAAAGAGCAGCTCTTTTAAACGAAGAAATAGCAGACATATATATAAGACTAAAAATACAGCCTCATCATCAACAAATTTTAACAAAAGCCTTTAAAAAGGCAATGGAACATATTTTTGAACTTCCAGAAGATACTATTGAAGCTTGGGAATATACTCATGACTTCTTAGCTCATAGTATTTTTGAAGTTGTAAAAAAACATTATGAACAAGAAGTTTTAAAGAAAAACGTAGAAGCCTAAGCCCCTTAAAACTTTAAGGGGCTTGGCGTTTTAAATTTTTGTAGTTTTCTTTTGTTAAACTATAGTATGGGTGATTAGGATATTTCTCTATAATTTTTAATGCTTTTTTGAA
>JAADDV010000094.1 GCA_013153795.1 Aquificota bacterium
AAACTTTTGGTCTTCCTTTTTCTTTCTTCATAATACTTCCTCTTTCTTTTTCCATAATAAATATATTTTATCATCTATTACATTGAATACCTCTTTATAAGCTAACTTGCACAGAAATATGGTTTTCATTTAAAATGCAAATCTACACTTTCACAGCTCTTAATACCGGTTTTATATAGCCAAATCCTTGTGAAGAGAACCAACCTATTCCATTGTAAACAGCATCCAGTAATTTATCTTTACTTTCAGCAGACACTTTAATCTCCAATTCTATTGGATTTACCATTAATATAATATCTCTAAATTTATGTTTTACAGGTCTTTTCTGCTTAAGCCTTAATATTTCTAATACTTTAAAACCCTGACTTTCAAAGTAAAATTTTACTTTTTCCTCCAGCCTCATACCTTTAGTCTTTTCTTTAAAATCTTTTGCACTTTCAGGAAGCAGAAAATTAGGTATAAAGAGCGTATTTGAAATAATTTTCTTTTCCATTCCAAGTAGTTTTGGCTTTACTTTATCTTTTAAATGTTCCGATATGTAAAATTCATATCCCCTTTTAGACAAGACTAAAACACCCTTTATAAAAGCACTTAAAATTTCCCCATTAGTTGTTGAAAATTTCAATATCGGTTTTTTATCCACAAGATAAAAATCTCCTGTTGGAGTTCCCTTGAAAAATATTTCAAAGTTAAAAGGCTTTTTCTCTACAACTTTTTCCGTTTCATACAATCTGATATATACTGCTTTATTTCCAAGTTTAATAGCCTCTTTTACAAGAGACAGAGCATAATTTCTGTAAAATTTTGGTATTAAGTCTTGGCTTAATAAAACTTTTACTTCCATTTTAAAAACCTCCTTTAAACTCTATATAGTTATTTCAAAATCTTTAATGCTCAAAAGTATTGATTTAATCAAATACATGTTTCAACTCTACATAATTATTTCAAAACAACGGGAACATTCAAAGACAAAGATGCTCATACATTGTTTCAACTCTATATAGCTATTTTAAAAACACTGCTTTTCCATGTTTTCTACCAAAAAGTTGCAATGTTTCAACTCTATATAGCTATTTTAAAAACAGACAAAATACGCCTGTTCAGCCAAAAACAGCATTCGTTTCAACTCTATATAGCTATTTTAAAAACTTGATAGAGCTTTTTTTCGTTATGTTATAGAAAGACAGTTTCAACTCTATATAGCTATTTTAAAAACTATCTTTATACCAACTCTTTCAGCAGCTCTCTGAGGTTTCAACTCTATATAGCTATTTTAAAAACCCTAAAATTACTTCTCTTAAAAACAAGAAATATCAACTTTTTCCAAAAATATATACTCCCTAAAATCAACCCAATTTTCTGTCAACCTTCAATCTTGCAAAAATCCCCACAGGTTAACAGAACCTTTCCTATTCAATTACCAAGTAGCCCTTTTTAAAACACTACTTCCGGTTCTGTTTGTGTTTTTTCTCCTTCCAGATTTACTGGAATACTATTAAACAGCTTTCTGTCCACATAGCAAATATCTGAATATTTCCTATTTGGTATATAATACGGGCTAAAAAGCCTCATTTCGTATTCCAAATAATTGTCATCAGCTACAAGCCCTTTTGGAACGGGTCTTATTAGAAAATCCTTTACCTTGAAGTCTTTTACTTCTATTTCTTCCATTGCCAGATACTTTACCATTCCATAGCCTTGATTTACCTTTTTTCCTATCCCTGTTATTTCTATTGCAAGAGTTTCAATTTCATTAGGATTATCTGTCTCCAGCACAACTGCAAACAAAGGATAGTATATGGTTTCAACTTTAGTCAGGAAGCTTCTCTCTTTACCAGAACCAAAGGCATTACTGTCAAAAGATAAACCTCTTCTTGAAAAAAGCTCCTTTTCCAGAATAAGTTTTCTGGATATTGCAGTCTCTTCCTTTAAAACACTATCTATATCTTTGACTTTCTGAAAAATCATTCCACTTATGTTGTAAAACCATTTCCCATTTCCGTATCTGGTTTTTTTAATTGGAAGTTCATCTATGTATCCATATTTTCTTTTAAGCAGATTGCCGTAGATGTATCCTTCCTCATACCTATACTTAAACCCTGTAAGCTTTGCGTAGGCATAGGAAAAAGCACCATCTAAAGGAACATAAGGTTTTATGATTGCAGGACTTTTCATTTCAAAAAGCAGTTTTACCCACATCTTATTTTTCCTCTTTCAGCTCTACTATGTCAGTTATTGTTTTAAGGTCAATTGATTTAATAAATTCATCTAAAGCATTTTCATCTGGAGTAAAGCCTTCTATTTCCATCTTTTCAATTCTTCCAAATCCTCTTACGACTTTTCCACCAATAAACGGCTCTATTTCGTTGAAAAACTTGTAATATGCAGTGAGAATTGCAGTTATGTCTTTCTCATCTATATCTTCACCTTCAAAGGCAAGTTCCTGAATAAGGTCAAAACCAGAGTTTATTACTTCTTCATAAAGTAAATTTTGCGTATCTGTTTTCTCTGATTTGGACTGCTTGTCCAGAAAATCTTCCACTTCCTTTAGATATTCCTCTGGTAAGTTCTTTTCCTTGATAACCTTTGATATTTCGTCTAAAACTCCTGCTTTCCTTCCCCCTATAACAACGGTCAAAGGATATGTAATATCAAACCATTTAGCTTTTGCACTCTCATCAGTTTTTATCCTTATTTCCTGAAAGCTGTCAGAAACAACATATTCTATGTTTTCTCCTTCTTTTACATTGTATCCAAGTATGGCTGGATAAGCATGTCCTACAATAAACCTGCTTCTTTCGTTGTCTAAATCCTTTATCATGTATCCAAAATATTTGCCGAATTTATCTTCCTTGCTTAAAATTTCTTTTATCTTCAATACATTCTTTTCTGTCAGTTCATATCCCTTTACGATACTGCCTGAATAAAATAGAGCCGTTGCAACTGCCAGTCTTTTCTTAAAGTCTTTCTCTTTTTCTATCTTGTGCAGGTTCTCCAGTAGTATCTTTCTTGCTATCCATCTTCTAAATCTACCCCTGAAGTGAGAGCCTTTAACGACAGGGATTTTTACAATACTGCCATCCTTGTTAAAACCAATCTTTTCCACCGTAGTCCCGTCTCCTACGGGCGAAATGTAGCTAATAGGGGCTTTTCTTTCCCAGATTACCCTAAAGTTTTTCATCCTTTATACCTCCATTTTTTTTGTTGACAACTTAACCTATACAGGTTAAATTAAAAATAAAGCAAAAAAAAGGAGATGTCAACATGAAAGGACTAAAAAAAGTTCTTGAAGAAAGAAGTAAAAAAGGGAAGTCAGTTAATCTGAAATTTACTCCTCAAATACAGGGTATATGTGAATTCTGCGGGGAAGAAAGAGAATTATCAAACAAAATTGTATTAGAAAAAATAAAAGGAAGTTCCCATCCCGGTATAAGCAAAAGCCAAGAAGGACTTCCTTTCATCTGTGAGGATTGCAGTTTTGTATATTCTGTAATATCAGCCACAAGACCTTCTGAATTTTTTGGCGATAGATACATCCTTGTTGTAGAAGATGATAAATACTACTTTTTAGAGGACATAAACCAGATAAAGCAAATGCCTGAAGGCAGATATTTCTTTATATACAGCCTTATAAACTCTAACTATTTGCCAATTAACTTTTACGATATGAAACCTACCATCAATCCAAAGAAAAATCTCATAATAAACTATACAGCCGGTTCAAGTTTTGAAACATTTGAGATAGAAACAGACAGATTTTTTGAGTTATTAGACAGCGATAGCAAAGAAATACATCTTATAAACTCTATTAGAAAAAAATACTCTATAAAAGGAGCAAGGTAATGGAAAATATAAAGATAGATATATTAAAAGCACCCACAGGCTTTGGAAAAACCCAATATGCCCTTGAGCTTGCAAAAGAAAATAAGGTTCTACTTGCAGTTCCTACAAGACTAATAGCAAGGCAAGTAAAGGAAAGAGCTAAAGAAATGGGAATACCAGCAATAGAAATAGAAGGGAGAAATAACTATGTTTGCCCTTACAAAGCAAGTCTTGACAGCGTGGATATTAGTAGTCTGGAGAAAGATGATTATAAAGTAAATGAAGAATTCTTAAAATATGCACAGGATATAGTCTGCTGTGGCAGAAAAAGTTGCTCTTTTGACCCATTTGGAATGCTAAAAGAAAGAATACAGACAGAAAATCCAAATCTGGTAATAACCACACATTCATTCTTAAAAACCACATCCTTTGCAGATGTTTTTGACAGGGAAAGAGTGCTTATCATAGATGAAATCCACCAGTTTATAAGAGGTCTAAAAGACCCTGTTGAAAGCACTTTTATATCCCTTTCAAATATTCTTCCTTATCTGCACGAAGTTAAAAAGGCTAACATTCCTCAATCTGCAAAAAAACAAGCAGAGGAAACTATAAAATACATAAACAAAAAGCTGAATACCGAAAAAAAAGGCAGTTTTGTTATCTGGATAGTCAGAAAAGATGGAAAACTAATAGAAACAGAGCATAAACAGGAAAAACAGGAATTTGAGGAAATATTAACCTCTCTGGAGAAAAATTTTGAGCTTATATTAAAAGCAATACCCAGAAAAAGTAAAAAGGTAGATATTATAAACTTAAGGGAAATCGGAGCTTCAATTTTATCCACTATCAGAAACATAAAGTCAGAAAGAAAATTAGGCAGTTATGGATTTATAGATTTTAGGAACTCTAACTTTCCAGATATAAAGCTTGGAATAAAGCAGGTGTCTTTCTCTCCTGCAATGTGGGCTGTGTTTAACGGAATAATAAGCAATCTCTCACCAAAGCAAATAATAGGTATGTCTGCAACCATAGACAAAAAACTTGCAAAGGCTCTATTTTCATCCAAAAGATTTGAAATTGACTATAAAGAAATCCCCTTTGCCTTCAACTCAACGCTAAACCTTTTTATTTTTGATATAGCCTATGATTACGAAAACAAGGCAAAACACCTGCAAATAATTGCAGAAAAAATAAAACAAATAAAGACCCAAAAACCATTTGTTATCCTTGCAACTTCCTATGAAGATATATACATACTATCCAGATTTTTGGAAGGTGATTTTAAAGTTTTATCTCAATCACCAGACACACCGGTATATACACTTGTTAAAGAGTTTGAAGAAACAGATACAGACATACTCATAGGAAATAAATCCCTATGGGAAGGAGTAAACATAAGAAAAGATGCAGACTTTATAATAACAAAAGTCCCTTTCCTATCCCCTAATGACAGTAGTTTCAAGGCAATAGAGGAATATTCACTGAAGGATGCTTACCCTATAAATGTTAAGGAAGCAAACATAACTTTAGCACAAGGACTTGGAAGGATAATAAGGGAAGATGGAATTGAAAGGAATGTGTATGTATTTGACATAAGGATAAGAGACTTTGCCCATATAATTAATGAAATACCTGCACTGGTTAAATTCGCAATTTTACCCATAAATGTAGATTTAAAGCCTTTTCAAAAATTAGAGTATCCCGTGTCTAATGATGTGAAAAAGCAGTATTACTGCTCTTTCAAGACCATGCAGGAAAAAATTTTAAGAGGAGATACCATTCAACTTGGAGACTTTGCAAACATACTTGGAGACTGTAATTCAAGCAAGTTAGATGAAGAATACAGAAAGATACTAAAAGCTAATGAACCTGAAAAGATAAGAAGGGACAAACTCTATGGAAAGATATACACAAGGATTATTGTTGACATGATAGAACTTTACGAAAGCTTAGGAATAAATGAAAGCACAGGCTACATAGTCAAGTATTCCAATGCTTCAATAGACTACATGAGAACCATAAAGAAAAAACTATCGGACATCGTCAAAAGAGGCTTATAATGATAACAGCCACTATATTTGAAACGATAGAAACATACAAGAAGATTATAAAACAAATAGAAGAGGGAAGAATTGACCCATTTGAAGTAGAGTTTGAAAGCCTAAAGGAACTTGTTGGAGACAATATATTTACCAATGGATTGATTATTTCTTTTCTTTCCAAGCTCTTAAAACTAAAAGCTGAATATCTGGAGAAACAAATCATTCCTCAAACAGAGGAAGAAAAAAAAGAAGCTGTAAAGTCTATCTTCAAACAGGTTCTCCAAGAGGAAACAGGTTTAGAAGATGATGATATAGAAGCTCTTTTAATGGTGGATAGTATAAAAGAGAAACTCAAAAAACCAAAAGCTGTAAAACCCAAAAAAATTTCATATCAGGAATTTCAAGAAATAGCTAAAAGCCAAATAAGAGAAGTTTTACATGAAGATACAGACTACAATACCTATGCACTGAAGATAGCAAAACAGATAGAGAAAGGAACATTCAAGATAAAGTCTTATAAAGATTTTATAGGTCTTATGTTTGCAATTTATCTGTTCAATCTTGAGATAAATGACATCAAAGCTTTTTTATAGTTCCCATTTCTGTTAGGAATTTCAATTGAGCCTCATAAAATCTTTCTGCATCCAGATTTCTTTTTTTCAAAAAGTTCTCTATCAAAAAGTAAATATGTGGGTCTATCGGGGAAAGCCATAAATCCTCTTTACCTCTGTATGCACTTACAGCTTCAAGTAAAATAGACATCAGTCCTTTTGGATAGTTTCCCTTTAAATGGTCATACAAGGACTTAAACACCTGCTTGTTTAGAATGGCTTTGTCTTTTTTTTAGTTTCCTAAAAACCTTCTTTGCCTTATCTTCCAGTGGTTTGCTTAATCTGTTCGCATAGGAAAACTCAAATCCTTCTCCTATATCGTTAACACAATCTTGTCCACATTCCTTGCAAAAATCTAAATCCGCCGCAAATTTTTTCAGTTTTTTATCGTGTCCCCTTACTGGAAATATCTGGCACATTCCCGGTCTGTCCTCATAAATAGAACACTTGTTCCCATCTAAAAAAATACAACCTGCATTGACTATTATTCCAATTGACTATTATTCCAAAAGAAAAATAAAAGTATATCCCAGCATACCTGAAAAAATACTGCTCTTCCCTATGCGGGTAAACTTTGACACCAATCCCAATAGGTGCTTTATCGTAAAACCTTTCAAATTCATCAAGGGTCAGTTCTATAAAAGTATCTTTACAGCAACCGGCAGTTCCCTTCTGGCAGTCAATAAAGATTTTCTCTTTCATTTTTCGCTCATCTCCTCCAGCAATTTCGGAATAGTAAGTTCTATAAGAAAAATATCCCAATCATCTCCAAATCTGTAAACCCATAGTCTAAGTTCGTCCCAATTCTCTCTTGGTGGTGTGAATATTTCTTCCAAATTCTTTTTAAGCCATTCATTTCCATTAAAGCATTCCATCTGTAGCCCCCAATATATTAGTTAATTCATCGGGAACATTCTGCACTGAAGCTATACCTTCATCAACCATATTTATTCCTATCTCATCTCCAAGTTCCTCTCTAATCTTATCAGCTCTTTGTTCAATATTATTCGCAATCTGTTTTTTCTTATTCCTTACTGCCTTTCTATCTTCATCAGGTATTCTATCCCCAAACTCCCTCTGGAATTTTGAAAGCAAATTTAAACCCAGATTTTCATCTTTCCAATCATCATTGTAAGGTATTTTAGGCAGGTAATACCAAGGTTTTCCTTCCATTTTTGTTGCAAAGAAATAGGTCTTACCACGAACACCAAACAAATCTTTTTCCCTAACAATAAGTAAACCTTCCCCAATGGGCATATTGATAATATCTTCAGGTCTTACTCTGTAATCGTATCTTTCAGATACAAGCTCATTCCAGTGTGGAAGTATGGCATCTATCGGTTTTTTCCATACATTTTCTCCACCTCTTGAATAAGTCTTAAACATCTTTAGTTCCTCACCAAGTAGCCTTGCATAAAATTCAGCTGTTTCCCTATCTGCAGCTCCTAAGCAAACCTTTACATGGCAGTTTGTAAATATATTTTCAAACATTCCTTTTTGAATATTATCAAACTGTTTGGTAGATTGATGCAGAACCATAACTCCAATACCTGCTCCTCTTGCCATTTCAAATATCTTTTGAAATTCAGGTGGTATTACCTGTGGTGCTTCATCAACTATAACAATATCTGGAAATTCATTTTGTATATTCTCTCTCGTCTTATATGCTGCATAGCTTTGCAAGTCCATTAATATCATTTTTCCTATATCCAAACTCTCTCCAGATGGAAAATCCAAAGACCTTAAAGAAAAGTTCATAAGTTTAGACTGTCTAAAACCTTCAGATATTTTTATTTCTGGGTTGTATGAGTTCAGCAATTTAGGATGGAATGTAAAAGCATATAAAGCTAAATGCTGTTGCAGTCCCCTTAAAAACTGCCTGAAGTTTTGATTTTCAGCTGCTTCCTGTGCAATTGTTTTTATCCATAGTTCTGCAAGTTCATCTTTAAATTTTGCATTAGCCTGATAGGTATCAAGCAGATATTCTATTGAATGTGGTAAATATGCAAGTATAGAGTAAAGGTCAATAAAGTTAGCCATCTTTCCTGTATGGTTCACAAGAGATAGAAGCCTTACCATTGCCCTTGTAAATTCAGACTGAACCTTTTCATAAAAAGTTGCAGCTCCTCCAGCTTTTGGCATTGTAGCGATAATTAAAACTCCAAGTTGTGCTGGATTGTTATATTTGATACCACTATACAAGGGATTATAAGACCTTGAATAGTTAGGAAGCATAACATCGTAATACCAGTAGTCTTTCAATCTGCCCTGTTTTTGAAGCAAGTCTATACAGGCAAGAGAGACTTCATTATCTCCTTTAGGGTCAATACTCATAACTCCAAGTCCTTTATCAATAGCCTGTTGAAGAACAGGACCTACAATGGATTTTGTTTTACCTGAACCTGTAGGTGCAAGAACATGGACATGCTTATTTATTGCCGAAGCCGATATTTTTATTTCAGGTTCTCTAAATATCTTAAACTCTGGAGTAATTGGTTCTATTTTGTATTTAGACTTAAAGTTTGGAAGTCTTGATTTTAAAAATCCATAAAGTCCGTAGGCTACATAAAAAGAAAAAATCAGTGCAGCTCCAGACCATACGAAAGCACCAATAGTCGGAGAAAAAAGAAAAACTAAAATCATAAAAATTGGAATAGCAAATATAGATACTGTTATTAGAAACAAGTTTGTATATTTAGCCCTTTTAGGATTAGGGTCTTTTTCGGATATTCTTTTAGCCCATCTGATACTATCTCTTACAAAGAGAATATAACCTAAAAGTGGTATTAACAGGACAGCTTCTTTTATCCCCATTTTCTTTCCCTTGTGTTTACTAATTTCAAAATAATTAAATTGACTACGGTCTAAATTTCAACCACAACTCATTAAAAACTTGCAATTAATTGCAAGTTTCAAAGAAAATCTTAACCGCAAAAGCATAGCTAACAGGCAGATGAACCTTGATTTTATTATTTTTTTTGCCAATTTGAAAAATAACCTTCCTGGTATATGGAATTTTCTGTTGCTTGTAATACTGTCTTATAAGTGCATACTGGTTTAAGCCCTGTTTTTTGGAAACATCAATAATCTTTTTAATGTTTTGCTCGTGTTGCTCTGTAAGCTCTTTTTCAGGGACTACTGCCTCACCTATTGAGATATTGTTTTCCGTTCCTCTAATAAAAACTGGACTTGGTAAAAGCCCCAAAACTGCAAGTTCTATAACGGCTTTTATTCTAAAAATAAAAAAGGGATTAAGATTTATCGCCTTCATATTCATAGTTTGATTATCAAAAACAGCAATTTTATCTGGAGATACATTTACAGAATAATCAAACTTTCCTTCCTTATCTCTTAAAGAAAAAACCAGTTCATTAGTGTTTAGGTTCTTTTGTATGTAAGTTGCTATTGTTATAAATTCATCTTGAGTAAACTTTTCAAAAACCCTATCAGGTTTGCCATTTTCTTCCCTGTAAACTCTAATTTTGTCAGGTTCTACAAGAGTTTTTCCTATTCTTTCTTTTTCAAATCCATCTATCTTATATCCAGAACTGAAACAAGCACCTGTAAATCTAAAAGCTGAAAAACCTGATAGGCTTGCTTCTGCCTTTCTGTCTTTTTCAATCAAGACCCTCAAATTATCCCCTTCAACTGAAAACTTCATATCCTTTAAGACAAGCATAGATTACCCCCACCAGTCTTGTGGATTAATTCCTTTGTTAGATTTCTTCTTTTCAACAACTATTTCTGGTTCGGATTTTTCAGCCTGCTTTATTTCAACCTTTGATTTATCAACCTGTATCTTACCAAGTTCCTCACATTTTTTTCTTATAAGGAACTCAACGATACTTCCGCCATTTGTCATTGTCTGTATCAGCTCCAGCATTTCAGCTGGAGAAAGATTAAGCAAAAGTTCAGTAAGTATTTCCTCTATTAACTTACTTCTGTTTTTAAACACATTTAGAACTTCTACAAGCTCTTTGGAAAGGCTCAATGAAACTATTATTTTATCTTTTGACTGCTTTGCCATTTTTGCCACCTCTCACACTTAATAAAAGAAGCTCCCTATAAATTTTGGAAGCTTCCTTTGAAGTTAAACCTTTTGTATTAACATTCACACCAAGCGTATTAGCTAACTTTTTTATGTTTTGAAGCTGCAATCTGGTTGCCTTACTCATATTTCAAATACCCTCTTGCCTGTGAGAACTCTGGCTTTTCTGGAATGTAAACACCCATTTTTCTAATGTTTTTCAGGTAATACGCTCCTCCACCTGCTACTACTATTTCCTCTATCTCCTCTATCAAATCCCCAATTTCATCTTTTAATCTTGTTTTCAGAACTTCATTGTATTCCTCTATAGCTTTCTCTTTAAAGGGAGTTAAGTCTATCTTTTCTCCTGCCACTGTTGCATATCCTTTTTCAAATACATCCATCAGTCTTTGAAACGAAAACTGCTTTAAAATACCTAAATCATCTGGTAGTTTATTCCTAAACAGCTCAACCATCCTTTCAACACCCAGTTTCTCAATTGTGTTTCCTTTTTTCCTTTTACCCTTGATGGCTACAATATAATCAACTGTATTGTAGCCAATATCAATAATCATCAGTTCTTCCCCAGACATCTTGTCAGCCACATCCAGAAAAATCCCAAGTCCCTGTGGTAGAACAACAGCTCCCTGCTTCTCCAGAATTTCTGCCTTGTCCTTGTAAATTGGTGGAAGTCCTGTGATGATTTCCACTTCATCTTCTTTTACTCCGAGCTTTTCAAGTGCATATTTCTTAAACACAGGGAAATAATTAAGAAGTTCCTGAATTGATGCTATTGTTATTTTCTGTCTTTCAAGTTTTACATCCTCCCCAACCACATACTCTTTTCCATCTACTACAACCTTATCAACTTCGGAAATTGCAGTGTTTGAGTGGTATGCAAGCCAAGAGGGAAATTTAAAACATTCTCCTTTCTCACTGCAAACCTTTGTCCATCCAAAACCAAGGTCAAAAGCTATCTTCATTCCTATCTCCTCCTATGTGATTTAACTATCTTTTCGGCAGTTTAATAAAATAATAAATTAATAAAACTCATAAAATAATAATTTATCAATTTAATAAAATATCAATTTATTATTTTAACAGCAACCACGGAGAACCAGAATAGATGCAATTGATTGCAATTATAGAACGCTTGATATTATTGATGTTGTAGTTTTTCTCTATTATTATAAAATCAACTAAAGTGTTGCAGTAATAAATTATCAATTTAGTAATTTAGTAATTTGATAAATTGATAAAATGATAAAATATCAAAATATTAATTTAATAAGTTAATACAATATTAAACTAATAAACTGATAAAATAATAAACTAATAAAATAATAGACAAGGGCACGAAAAGATTAAATTCATATTATCAGATATTTCTGTCTGATTTTTTCTGGCAGACCACCTGCCCAGCTGTTTAAAATTTCTTTTGCTGTCCTTTGGAAAGAAAAATTCTCCTCTACTCCTATTCCTATCAGGTCTTTCCAGTCTTTTCCTTTTTCACTCATTGCTATTCTCCTTTTATTTTATTCAGTTTTCTAAAAAAAGCCTTTCCATAATTAAGTAGGAACGGGTCTCCGTGGATGAACCCGTCCTGTATATATGCAGAAATAAATATTAATAGAGCAGATTTCAGAGATTTAGGTTCAAAGGTTATTTCTCCATTCTTGATTTTCTGGTCAAGTGTTTTAGGGTCTGTGTTCCATAGAACCGTTTCACCTTCGTTGACTTCCACAGAAGGTATTATTCCTGCCGTCATCATCAGAGATACCGGGTGGACAGGAAAGTCTGTATATCCCATCTCCTTTAGACCTTCATTTATAGCCTGCCCTATTTTCCAAGCCATCTGGTTTATTTCCTCAAGGGGAAGCAAGTATATATGTCTATACAACCTCATATAATCTGCTATCTGTTCTTCTGTAAAGTGTCCCTTGCCAGAATAAGTGATATGTATCAAATTTTCACCGCCCCCGTAGGCACTATTCCATTCCAAATCGTCCACATCAAAGTGTATGTGTCCAAGTTCGTGAATAATAACTGAAATAGATGGGTATTCCCTGAACGACACAGCTTTTTCCTGCCTGAGAGCTACTGCAAGGGTTTTTGATGCAGGTGGTATTTTTCTAACCTCATTTTGATACTCTTCTTGAGAGATAAGACCACTATCAAGAGCCATCTGCAGAAGTTTCAGCTGGTCTATGAATTCAGGATTTCTATCAGCAATAGCGTATTCATCCTGCCAAGGTATAATCTTTATCTGTTTTGCTGTTTGCATCATATTCGGGTATGTGTCCTCAAGCCATTGTGTTTCTTCTGGATAAGCCTCTTTCATAAAAGAATAAAGGTTTGGGTAATCTGTTGGTTTCATAACACTACCCCCTTTCAACGGTTTTTTAACTGTTTTTAACTATTGTGTCAGATTTTGCCTCACTTTGCCGTGTATTTATAGAAAAAGAGAAAGGAGGTTGTATGAGGTATTTTGAGGAGATGTATCAGATATATAAGGAAAGTTTAAAGACAGACAGGGAAACGGCAAGGGAATTTGAGGGAGCAAAGACCTTACACAACAGAAAAAACCACAGTTCGGCGACCTGTTTTTGTTTTACTTTAACAACAATCCCATATACTACCTGTTTATTTCAGAGGAAGGGAACTACAAAAAAGTCCTAAAACTTTCCGATTTTTGGAGACTGGCAAACCAGAACGACCTTATAACAGAGATAGAAGGGGAAAAATGGGTTGTTGAAACTTGGAACAGCTTTTACATA
>JAADDV010000043.1 GCA_013153795.1 Aquificota bacterium
AAAAAATTTGAAAATGTTCAAAATTTTCAGTATCTAAAAGCTGCTATTTCTATTATTTTAATGATTATTTATTACAATATTTTCCATTTTACAGGTCAATTTTTAGAAATCAAACTATCATCTTCTATTTTTGAAAACCTTACGATTTTGTATATTTCCTATGAATTGATAAATATCACTTTTCTTTTCTTTGATATAAAGAGTAAAGCTCTTTTACAATTTGTAAAAGGAATTGCCTTTGTTGCTGTATTAATTGTAATAATTATTGACATTGCTGATAAGTTTCAGATAGATATAGGAAAAACATATAATCTATGGGTTATTTTCAAAGTTGTTTCTCTTGTCCCTACTTCTATTATGGTTTATCTAATTACATCTAATATAGAAAAACTTATTCCAGACAAATTTTATTTTGTAAAGGTTTTTTTAAAAAAATATCATCTTTTAATAAACTTTGTAGTTATTCTTCTGGGCTTTTTATGGATTGTAAATATTATTCAACTTTCTGTAAATGCACTAATAGGTCTTTCTATTCTTACTGTTCTTATTTTAGTTTATACATTTATTATCTTTTATATTGATGAGTTTATAAAAAAGGATAAAGAGTTTTATGAAACGTATTTCCCTGATTTAGAAAGAAGGGCTATATATGTAGTAACTATCATTTTTTTCTTTCTAGCTTTCTTCTCTGTAAAGGATTTATTAAAACTAGATATAGTCTTAAATTACCTGAAACATATTTATGTTGTTAAAAGTGATGTTCTTGTTATTTCTCTTTATTCAATTTTAAAATCAGCTTTATTTTACTTTTTTATTCTTAATCTAATACTTCTTGCTAAATCTTTAATAAGACTTTTTAACTATAAAAAGACAGGAGAGTTTATTCCTACACCTATAGAAGCAATTGTTTATAATTTTGGAGTTTTATTTGCTACTATTATAGCTCTTTCTATGTTAGGAATTACTTGGAAAGTTTTACTTCCTATTATTGGTGCATTAGGAATTGGAGCAGGATTTGGTCTTCAATCTATAGTAAATAACTATATAAGTGGTTTTATCATTATTTTTAATAGAAAAATAAAAACAGGAGATATTATTGAGCTTCCTGGTTTTGCTGGAAAGTTTGTAGGTAATCCAAATGACTTTATTTTTGGTATTGTAACAGAAATAGGTGTTATAAATACAGTTGTAGAAACTCCTGATGGAGTTGAAGTTGCAATACCAAACTCAAGGTTTGTCTCCGAAGATATAATAAACTACACATATACTAGTGATAGAATAAGAGTTAGAATTCCTTTTAAAATTGGATACGATGCTGATTATAAAAAAGTAGAGGAAATTTTATTAAAAGTAACTAATGAATATAAAGGTCTTATTCTTCCATATCCACGACCTCAAGTTTGGTTCTTTGAAATGAAAGATTACTATAACCTTTTTTATCTTTTATTTTGGATGAATGCAAAACATTGGAGACAGATAAGACTTTTACGTAGTAACATTTATAAAAGAGTATGGGAAGAATTTAAAAAAGAAGGTATAGAAGTTCCTGTTATAAGTATCGAACTTAAAGAAATGTTTCCAAAAAGAGAACCAGACCATATAAAAGAGCTTGAGGAAGAAATATCTAAAGAAGAAAAAGATAATGAAGATAAGAAAAATATATCTTGATATGTTAGTATATAAATACTATATGATAATAAAAATATCATACTAAAAACTAAAAACTTGGAGGCTGGGCATGGCATATATAAAACTTCCAGAAATTGAGGAAATGGATCCTGAAATTCAGGCTTTAGCTAAAGAAATTTTAAAAAAAACTGGAAAACTTGGTGAAATTTTTCAGCTTTTAGCTTTAAGAAAAGATATTTATTTTATGACAGATAATTGTGTAAAAACTTTACTTTTATCTGAAACAGAACTTCCCTACAAAACAAAAGAAAGAATAGCACTTTTAATTTCTAAAGAAAATAATTGTCCTATGTGTGTAGATGTTCATAAAAATATAGCAAAAATGCTAGGAATGGATGAAAAAGAGATTGAAGAAGCCGTAAAAGGTATTGAATATATCAATGCCCCTGAAGAAGAAAAAGAATTATTAAAGTTTTGTATAAGAGCCTCTAGAAAAGACAACTATAAAATAACCAAAGAAGAAATAGATAGAATTAAATCTTTAGGATATACAGATACACAGATTTTAGAGGCGATAACCATTACAGCTTATTTTAACTATATAAATACCCTGTCTAATGTTTTTGGTCTTGGAAAATAAAATTTTCTAAAGACGCTATAGTCTTTACAATTTTAGAAGAGCTGAGGATATCTTTTAAAACGGAATATTGTTTTGATTGCTCATTTAGAAATATAATAAGTATGATAAACGCTATCGTTGCTAAAACTCCTCCTAGAAGTTTGTTTAAAAAAGACAGGCTTCTTTTCTTTTTTAAATGTTTATGAATATAACTGTTTAACCACCATGTTAAACCTAAAAACGGTAAAAATAAAAATAAAAAAGATAAAAAATTTAAAAGAGTTTCAGAAGCATTAAAATATTGAGATAAAAATGGAGAAAGAAGTGGGGAAAATTGGAAAGCTACCAAAACTCCCAATCCCCATATAATAACTTTTATAAAAATCTCTACAAATCCTCTATGAATACCTGTAAATAAAAGATATAAAAATAAGAAACCTAAAAAGATATCAACCATTTTCAGTAAGTTTTTTCTTTACTATTGAACTTACTATACTACCTTCGGCTCTTCCTTTTACTTTATCCATTACAGCTTTCATAACTTTTCCCATATCTTTCATAGAAGAAGCACCTGTTTCTTTTATAACATCTTCAACAATTTTTTCTATTTCTTCTTCTGATAACTCTTCAGGAAGAAACTCTTTAACAATTTTTAATTCATTTTCTTCTTTTTGAGCCAGGTCTTCTCTTCCTGCTTCTTTATACTGTTTTATAGATTCTTTTCTCTGTTTTGCATATTTTTGTAAAATTTCGATAATTTCTTCATCAGAAAGGTCTTTTTTCTTATCTATTTGAACTTTTTTTATTTCTGATATAAGCATTCTAATAGTAGAAAGTCTTTCTTTATCACCGCTTTTCATTGCGGCTTTCATTTCATCTTGAAGTTTTTTAAGAAGCTGAGCCATTTTGACCTCTTATAAAAGTCCTTTCTTTTTAAGAGCTTTAATAAGTCTTTTTCTTGCTGCTCTTTGTTTTCTCTTTCTTTTTACAGAAGGTTTTTCATAAAATTCTCTTCTTTTCATTTCTGTAATAATACCTTCTTTTTCACATATTTTTTTAAATCTTTTTAAAGCTTTTTCGAAACTTTCTCCTTCTTGAACTCTAACTATTGCCATAAATTTTCTTCCTCCTTAAATCATTAGTTTGATTTTTATTAAAATAGGATAAAGGTATCAGAATAAGAAGTCAATTTGAAAATTAAGAAGATTTTAAGGGAAAATTTAGAAAATAATGGCGGAGAGGGAGGGATTCGAACCCTCGGAGCGGGGAAAACCCGCTCAACTCCTTAGCAGGGAGCCGCCTTCGACCGCTCGGCCACCTCTCCTTAGGCTATATATTATAGCCTATCGTTTTTATTTTTCAAATTTTAGTCAGGCATAATTCTTATTAAACACTCATCAGGATTTACTTGGTCTCCTTCTCTTACATAAACTTCTTCTACTGTTCCATTTACCGGTGAGTGAATTTCATTTTCCATTTTCATAGCTTCAACAATAAGTAAAACATCTCCTTTTTTTACTTTATCTCCTGGAGAAACTTTTACAGATACAACTTTTCCTGGCATTGGAGAGCTAATATCTCCTACGTCTACAGCTTTTGGTCTACCAGCAGCTTTTGCTTCAGAAGGAAGAGTTTCCATTTTCTCGCCAACTTCTATTTCTTTAATAGGTTGAACAATAGTTTCCTCAAGTCTTCCATCAATTCTCACAAAGTAAGGTGTTCCACCTTCAACGGGACTTCCTACCCCTGCAATTTGAATATGATAAACCTCTCCATGAAGAGTTATATTAAACTCAACAGGAGCTTTTGTTATACATGCTTCTTCTTCTGTTATCTCTTCTACTTCTGGAGGAAGCGCTTCTCCTTTCTCAAACTTCTCACGCCATTCAAAGAATTCTTTGGCAACTTGTGGGAATAAGCAGAAAGAGAGTATATCCTCTTCACTTCTTGCTCCTACTTTTTGAGCTTCTTCAGCACATTTATCTAGCTCTGGCTCTAAAAGGTCTGCAGGTCTAACTTGAATAGGTTGTTCATCTCCTATTATTTTCTTTATAATCTCTGGTTTTATTGGAGCAGGAGGTCTTCCATATAAGCCTTTTACATAGTCTTTTGTTTCTTTTGTCACAACCTTGTATCTTTCACCTTGAAGAACATTTAATAGAGCCTGAGTTCCTACAATCTGGGATGTTGGTGTAACAAGAGGTGGATAACCTAAATCTTCTCTAACTCTTGCAACTTCTTTTTTAACTTCATCAAGCTTATCTAAAGCGTCATTTTCTTTAAGCTGATTTATAAAGTTAGACATCATACCACCTGGTATCTGATGGATAAGCACCTGAGCATCTGGCCATTTTTCTGCCGTATCGTATTTTTTATATTTCTTTCTAACTTCTTTTAGATAATCTGCTACTTCTTCTATTATAGAAAGGTCTATATTAGTTTCATATCCAAACTCTTTTAAAGCATAAGTCATTGTTTCAACAGCTGGATGAGCTGTGAGCCATGACCATGTTGAAACATCTGTATCAATAATATCTGCTCCTGCCTCAACAGCTTTTAGATATGTCATTTCAGCCATAGCAGCTGTTGACTGAGCATGAACATGGACAGGAAGTTTTACTTCTTCTTTTAATCTTTTTACCAGCTCATAGGCTACTTTTGGAGAAAGAATTCCTGCTTGGTCTTTTATAGAAATAATATCAACACCTAAATCTCTAAGCTGTTTTGCTATTCCTATATAATAATCAACTGTATGGACAGGACTTATTGTATATGAAAGAACACCTTTTACTATTTTTCCTTCCTCTTTAGCTGTTGTAATGGCAACTTCCATATTTCTAACGTCGTTTAAAGCATCAAATATTCTAAAAACATCTATTCCATTTTCTGCAGCTTTTTTTACAAATGCTTCTACAACATCATCAGGATAATGTCTGTATCCTACAACATTTTGTCCTCTTAGGAGCATCTCAAGTTTTGTGTTTGGAGCAACTTCTTTAAACTTTCTAAGCCTTTCCCAAGGGTCTTCTTTTAAAAATCTAAGACAAACATCAAAAGTAGCTCCACCCCAGACCTCTAATGACCAAAAACCTGCTTTATCTAACTTTTCAGCAGCAGGAAGTAAATCTTCAGTCCTAACTCTTGTTGCTAATAAACTTTGCTGACCATCTCTTAATGTAACGTCTGTAAACTCTATTTTTCTTCCCATATTTCATGCTCCTACAAACAAATTATTAGAAACATATAAAAAGATACTAAATGAATATTATACAATAAGAAAAACAGCTTATGGCTTAAGATAAAGACTTACAAAGATTTAAAGACCTGCTATAACTTCTATTTCTACTAAAGCTCCCTTAGGAAGATTTGAAACTTCTACTGTAGCTCTTGCAGGTTTATAATCAGTAAAATAGCTTCCATAAACTTCATTCATTTGTTGAAAATCTTCCATATTTTTTAGATATATAGTTGTTTTTACAATATGATTAAAATTAAGACCTACTTCTTCTAAAATACCTTTTATATTTTCCATGATTTGTTTTGTTTGTGTCTTTATATCTCCTCCGATAAATTCTTGCGTTTTTGGGTCTATGGCTATCTGTCCAGAAATAAAAACAAGATTTTCATATCTTATTGCCTGAGAATATGGGCCTATGGCTTTTGGTGCTTTATCTGTTTCTATCATCTGCATTTTAGCCCTCCAAAGATTGTTTTAGTTGTTTTATTAAATCTATATTTACAGAAATTTCCTTTTCTAAAGTTTTTAAAAAAGGCGTTATACCTGTTTCTTTAAATAGATTTCCTTTAAAATTTTCTTTCATATATTCATTAAATAAAAAGCTGTCTCCTACCTTATAAGCATTTAAAAGAATCATTAAAATAGCATCATCGTCATCTACTAACTGAAACCATTTTATAGCTTCTGTAAAGTGCTTTTCTAAAGTATGTTTACAGCCTCTATAAAAATATTTTAATTTTTTGTCTTCTGTTTTTTCTTCTAAGTTTTCAAAATATTCAGGAGACAGCTCTTTATTATCTTTTTTTAAAATTATTTTTGTTTTTTTTAGAGTTTTTATATCTATCATCTTTTTAAAGTGTTTTTTTGAGCAAGTTTTCTTAAAAATTGGATTTGATAGTCTGTATGAGGATAAAATCCTCTTTGCATTACTGTATGTAAAGCTTCATCATAAGGGACACCAGAATAAATAAGATACCCTGCTAAAAATGTTCCGCTTCTAGCCTGACCATATTTACAGTGAACAACAACCTTTTTCCCTTCTTTTTTTAATTGGTCTATATATTCATAAACTGCTAAAAATTCTTCCTCAGGAATTGGGTCTGCCATAGAAAAAGGTATTCTTATAACTTCAAAACCTTCTTCCTTTTGTTTTTTTGCTATAAAGTTTCCGTATTCTCCTCCAAGAAGATTTATGACTGTGTTTATATTATTTTCTTTCCATTCTTTTAACTCCTGGGGCTCTGGAGCTCTACTTCCCCCGAGGAAATCCTCTATCCACCTAATCATCCTAAGCCTCCTTTTTATTATTTATTTTTCGGCCATTGATATAATAAATAGGAGAAAAATGAAAGAATTATGAAAAATATCAAGGAGGATAATCTTTTGGTAAGAGTTAGATTTGCTCCAAGTCCAACAGGGTATCTCCACTTAGGAAATGCAAGAACAGCTTTATTTAACTATGTTTATGCAAGGCATACAGGTGGAAAGCTTGTTTTAAGAATTGAGGATACAGATAAGGAACGTTCAAAAAAAGAGTATGAAGAAATGCTTATTGATGATTTAAAGTGGCTTGGTATAGAGTGGGATGAAGGACCCGATGTAGGAGGAGATTATGGTCCATATAGACAGTCAGAAAGAACAGATATATATAATCAGTATTTAGAAAAACTTAAAGAAAGTGGTCATGTTTACAAATGCTATTGCACTCCTGAAGAGTTAGAAGAGGAAAGAAAAAAAGCTTTAGCAGAAGGAAGACCCCCTAGATACAGTGGAAAATGTAGAAATCTTTCTTTAGAGGAGCAGAAAAAACTTGAAGAGCAGGGAATTCCTTATGTTTGGCGCTTTAGAGTTCCTGATGGAGAAACAATAGTTTTTGAGGATTTAATAAAGGGAACTGTTGAGATAAATGTTAATGAATTTGGAGATTTTGTAATTATCAGGTCTGATGGCTCTCCTGTTTATAACTTTGTTGTTGTAGTTGATGATGCTTTAATGAAAATAACCCATGTTATAAGAGGAGAAGACCATCTTTCTAATACGCCAAAACAGATTCTTATATACAGAGCATTAGGTTTTCAAGAGCCAAAATTTGCCCATCTTCCTATTATCCTTGGAGAAGATAAAAGTAAACTTTCTAAAAGGCATGGTGCTGTTTCTGTAAGGGCATTTAGAGATGATGGCTATGTTTCTGAAGCTATGTTTAACGGTCTTATGCTTTTAGGATGGCATCCAAAGAGAGACTCAGAGGTTATTTCAAAAGAAGAGATTATTCAGGAATTTGATATAGAAGATGTCCATAATGCCCCTGCTGTTTTTGATAGAGCGAAATTAAAGTGGCTAAATGGGGTGTATATAAGAGAGATTTTAGACCTAGAAGACCTTACAAGAAGAGCTATTCCTTTTTTTGAAAAATTTGGGTATAAGGCAGATTTTGAATACTACAAAAAAGTTATGGAAGCTATAAGGGATAGTTTAGAAACTCTTATGGATATTGGAGAAAGGGCAAGGCCATTCTTTATAGATAATTTTCCATATGATGAAGATGCAAAATCTTTCCTTGAAGATGAAACAGGATATAAAGTTGTTCAGCTTTTCTATGAGAAAGTTAAACAGCTTGATAATATAACAAAAGAAGACTTTAAAAAGATTACAAAAGAGATTCAAAAAGAGCTTAAAGTAAAAGGAAAAGGACTTTTTATGCCTATTAGAGTTGCTTTAACAGGAAAAACATCAGGAGTTGATATTGCTACTCTTGTAGAAGTTATAGGAAAAGATAGGGTTCTCCATAGATTAGAAAGAGCATTGGAGTATTTTGGGTAAAAAGATGAGATTTTTGTATGATATCTTGGGGATAATTTTTATCCCCGTTTTTTCTTTTTTTAGCAAGAAAAAAGGATACAGTGTAGATTTAAAGGAAAGACTTGTTTTCCAAAAACCAAAAATAAAAAATCCTGTATGGTTTCATTGTGCCAGTGTTGGAGAGCTTAATGTTGCAAAACCATTAATAAAAGAAGTTTTAAAAGAAAAACCTGTTTTAATAACAGTTTTTTCCCCTAGAGGAAAATCATACGCTAAAAAGCTTTTTCCAGAAGCAGAAGTAAGAGCTATCCCTTTTGATATTTCTTTTTTAATAAAAAGATTTTTAAAAAAATATTGTCCTGAAGTTCTTATTCTTGTAGAAGGGGAGTTTTGGTATAATCTTATTACTCAAACAAAATCTTTTTCAAAGATTGTTTCTGTTAATACACGTATATCTCCAAAAAGTTTTAAAAAATATATGAAATATTCCTTTTTTTATAGAAAAATTTTTGATAGTATTGACCTTTTTCTAGTAAGGTCTGAGCAAGATATTTCTTTTTTGAAAAAACTTGTTAAAGATAAAAAAAAGATAGTTTTATGTGGAGATTTAAAGCTTGTTTCTTCTATTCCTGAAAAAGAAGTTTTTTTAAAAACTAACGGCAAACCTATTATTGTTGCAGGAAGTACTCATTTTCCTGAAGAAAGTATTCTTTTTTCTGTGTTAAAAAAAATAAAAAAAGATTATCCTGATATATCCCTTGTTATTGCACCACGTCATTTAGAAAGGGTTAAAGATATATCTCTTACTGCAGAAAAATTTGGTTTTTCTTATTCTTTTAGAAGTCAAACAGATTCTATAAATACAGACATTTATATAGTAGATACTCTAGGAGAGCTTTCAGGTTTATATAAATATGCTAAAGTTGTTTTTGTAGGTGGCACTTTTGTCCCTATTGGTGGCCATAATATTTTAGAACCAGCCCTTTTAAATAAACCTGTAATTATAGGAAAATTCTTTGAAAAAATAAAAAACATGTATTCTTTTCTTCACAAAAAAGGAGCTGTTGTCGCAGTTTCATCAGAGGAAGAGTTAGAAAGCTGGATAAGAAAAGCTTTAGAAGGAGACTTTAAACCAAAGATAGATTTAACAAAAGAGCAGGAAAAAGTTTTATCTTGTTATACTGAAAAAATAAAACATTTATGGAGAGGAAATGAACCAGATAAAGCTTGCAAAACAGTTTTATATCGATGAGATGAATGATTTTTTTACATATACAGAAATAGCAAAAAGTGTAAAAGATACACAGCTAAAAAATGTGCTGTTAAAAATAGCAAAAATGGAAGAAGAACATGCTTCTTTTTGGAAAGAGTTTTTAGAAAAAAGAGGAGAAACTGTTCCTGAAGTTTCTGTCAATAAACTAAAAATTAGGTTTTTACAGATAATAGCAAAATTTATAAATCCTGTTCTTGTTATTTCTTTTTTGGAAATTGGAGAAGCTTCAGCTTTCCAAAAATATTATAAATTTTTAAAGGAAGCAGATTTATCAGAAGAAGAAAAGCAATTTTTAAAAAAAATAATCCTTGATGAAATAGAACACGAAACAATTTTTGCTAAAAAAACTGAAAATACAGGTATATCAAATATTAGAGATTTCGTTTTAGGAATGAATGATGGACTTGTTGAGATTCTTGGCGTTGTAACCGGACTTTCAGCTGTTTATATGAATAATCCTTTTGTTGTTGCTATTTCTGGGCTTATTGTTGGTGTTGCTGGCGCTTTATCAATGGGAATAGGTGCTTTTATATCTGTTCGCTCTCAAAGACAGGTTAATGAAGCTATAAGAGAAAAACTCCAAATTATATTTGATATTGCTCCAGAAAGAGCTATAGAAGAGTTTAAAGAAAAACTTCTTGAAACAGGTATTCCTGAAGATTTAGCTGAAGAGATTAGTAAAAAACTTGGAACAAACAAAGAAGCTATAAAGAAACTTCTTATTAAAGAGACAAATGAAAACGAAATTGTTTCAGGACTTTTTACTGGATTTGCATATATCTTTGGAGTTTTCTTTCCTGTGCTTCCTTATTTTATAGCTCCATCTTCTTTAATAGCTCTCCCGTTTTCCATTTTGTTTGCAGGTCTTGCTCTTGCTATTGTAGCAACAATAATAGCAACTTTATCTGGAATAAGTATAAAAAAGAAAATAATGGAGATGGTTTTTTCAGCGTTTTTTGCAGCTGGAGTTTCTTATCTGTTTGGTTCTTTAATGCAAAATCTTTTTGGAATAAATATATAAAGGAGGTTTAAATATGAAGAACAAATTTTTTACTGGTTTACTAGTATTTTTCTTGTTTATTTTTTCTTCTTTTGCTAAAGAAAAAAACCCTGTTGTTTTGATTAAAACAAATATGGGAGACATCTATGTAGAGCTCTATCCAGATAAAGCTCCTAAGACAGTAGAAAATTTTCTAAAGTATGTGAAAGATGGTTTTTACAACGGGCTTATTTTCCATAGGGTTATTCCAAATTTTGTTATCCAGGGAGGAGGTTTTTATCCAGATATGAAACCTAAAAAGCCTACGTATCCTCCTGTTGAGAATGAATCGAATAATGGTCTTTCAAATCTTAGAGGAACTATCGCTATGGCAAGGACTATGAATCCCCACAGCGCAACATCCCAGTTTTATATAAATCTTAGAGACAATACTTTTTTAGATTATGGAAAAACTCCTCAAAAATGGGGATACACAGTTTTTGGAAAAGTTATAAAAGGTATGGATGTAGTCGATAAAATTTCTCAGGTAAAAACCCATACAGTAGGATATTTCAGAGATGTTCCTGTTGAGCCTGTTATTATAGAGAAAGTGGAGATTATAAAAGAAATAAAGGACAACAAAAAATCTGAAAAATAAAAAGCCAGGTCTTAACCTGGCTTTTAAAGTTCTAAGGATTTTTCTTCTATAATTTTTTTAGCCCTTTGGATAAACTCATCTACAGGCATAGCACCTATATTTCCTTTTTTCTTTGTTCTAACAGCTACTGTTTTGCTTTCAGCCTCTTTATCTCCTACAACAAGCATATAAGGGATTTTTTGAAGTTCTGCATCCCTGATTTTTTTGTTCATTCTTTCATTTCTTTCATCGGTTTCTACTCTAAGACCAGCTTCTTTAAGTTTTGTTTCTATCTCTTTTGCATATGGGATATGGGTATCTGCAATTGGTATTATCTTTGCTTGGACAGGAGAAAGCCATAAAGGAAGCTGTCCTGCATAATGCTCCAGTAAAACACCTATAAATCTTTCAATTGAGCCAAATATAGCCCTGTGTATCATATAAGGTCTGTGTCTTTTGTTGTCTTCTCCTATGTAATACATATCAAATCTTTCAGGAAGGTTAAAATCAAACTGAACTGTTGAACACTGCCACATTCTACCAATTGCATCTTTTATCTTTACATCTATTTTAGGTCCATAAAAGGCTCCGCCACCTTCATCAATCTCATATGTGAGACCTACACTTTCTATAGCTTTTCTTAGTGAGTCTGTGGCAACTTCCCACATTTTATCATCACCGACGGACTTTTCAGGTCTTGTAGAAAGGAATATCTGAAACTCATCAAATCCATAGCTTTTTAAAGTATCTAAAATAAGCTCTAAAACCCCTTTTATCTCCTCTTCTACCTGGTCTTCCCTACAGATAATATGGGCATCGTCCTGGGTAAAACCTCTAACCCTCATAAGTCCATGTAAAACACCGCTTCTTTCGTATCTATAAACAGTCCCAAGTTCTGCAAGTCTTATAGGAAGTTCTTTGTAAGACCTTTGTCTAGATTTGTAAATCTCAACGTGAAATGGACAATTCATAGGCTTTACAAAATATCCTTCATCTTCTATCTGCATTTCTGGAAACATATTTTCCCTGTAAAAGTCCACGTGCCCACTTGTTTTCCAGAGCTGCTCTTTACCTACATGGGGAGTATAAACAAGCTGATAACCTCTTTTTATATGCTCCTGTTTCCATGCATTTTCTATCTCATTTCTTATTACTGCACCCTTTGGAAGCCATAAGGCAAGACCACCGCCAACTTCATCTGTAATCATAAATAGCTCAAGTTCTTTTCCAAGTTTTCTGTGGTCTCTTTTCTTAGCTTCCTCAAGCATATTCATGTATTTTTTTAGCTCTTTTTCTGTCCAAAAGGCTACTCCATAAATCCTCTGAAGCATTGGATTTCCTTCTTTCCCTCTCCAGTATGCTCCTGCAAGAGATATAAGCTTAAAAGCCCCAGCTTCACCTGTTGAAGGAATATGAGGGCCTCTGCAAAGGTCTACAAAATCACACTGGGTATAAACAGATATAGGCTCTCCTCCAGGTATTTGATGTTTGATAATATCTATTTTGTAAATCTCCCTTTTCTTTTCAAAAAGTTCTATTGCTTCTTCCCTTGGAAGTTCCTTTCTCTCAACTGGGCAGTTTCTTTTAATGATTTCTTTCATTTTCTCTTCAATAACAGGAAGGTCTTCTTCAGTAAGTCTTTTTCCTTCTATTTCCACATCATAGTAAAAGCCATGTTCTGTTGTTGGTCCTATTCCAAGATGAACATTTTCATCTCCATAAAGCTCTTTTAAAGCCTGTGCCATTATATGAGCTAAAGAGTGTCTTAAAAGCTCAAGACTTTCAGGGTCTTTTTTGGTTATAAATCTAAGCTCACCGCTTTCCCTTATAGGAGTATGGATATCTATTACTTTCCCGTTTAAAACTCCTCCTATTACTCCTTTTATTTTTTTTCCTTCCCCTTCAAGGGCTTGAATAATTTCTTTTATAGTAATTCCATCTTCAAATTCATATTCGCCAAACCTATTTATATTTAGTTTTAGCATAGATAATTTTCCTCCTTAGTGTTGTAAAACATAAATTTTATA
>JAADDV010000149.1 GCA_013153795.1 Aquificota bacterium
CTAAAAATCTTGTTGATATAACCCCTCCAAAACTTACAAAGGTTTTTTACTCAGAAGATGGCGCTGAGGCTATGGAAATTGCTATAAAAATCGCATATCACTACTGGCACAACAAAGGGGAAAAGCTAAAAAACAAGTTTGTAACCCTTTCAGAAGCGTATCACGGAGACACAATAGGAAGTGTGTCTGTAGGTGGTATAAACATTTTCCATGAGAAATACAAACCTCTTCTTTTTGATGTTTATAAAATGCCGTCTCCTTATCTTGAGGCTGTAAAAAAGGTTGGTAGAGAAAAGGCTTTAGAGTATGACACAACAAAACTTCTTATTGAAGAAGTAGAAGAGTTTATATTTAAAAATCATCAGGAAATAGCTGCTTTCGTTTTAGAAGCTGGGGTTCAAGGTGCTGCTGGAATACTTCCTTTCCCTAAAGGTTATCTAAAAGAGATAAGAAGGATATGCGATGAGTATAACGTTTTAATGATTGTTGATGAGGTTGCTACAGGTTTTGGAAGAAGTGGGTATATGTTTGCAAGTGAAAAAGAGGGAATAGAACCTGATATTATGGCTCTTGGTAAAGGAATAACTGGTGGTTATCTTCCTCTAGCTGCTACTTTAGTAACAGATGATATATTTAATGCCTTTTTAGGTGAGTTTGGGGAAGCCAAACATTTTTACCATGGGCACACATACACAGGAAATCCTATAGCTTGCAATGTTGCTATTGCTAACCTTGAGGTTTTTGAAGAGGAACAGACTATTAAAAAACTCCAGCCTAAAATAAAACTCCTTGAGGAAAGATTAAAAGAGTTTTGGGATTTAAAACATGTTGGTGATGTTAGGCAGTATGGATTTATGGCAGGTGTTGAACTTGTGAAAGATAAAAAGAAAAATGAACCTTATCCTTATGGAGAAAGAATGGGATTTAAAGTTGCAAAAGCAATGCTTAAAAGGGGTATATGGGTCAGACCTTTAGGGGATGTTATGGTTATTATGCCTCCTCTTGTAATAAAAGAGGAAGAGCTAAACTATTTTCTTGATTCATTGAAAGAAAGTATTCAAGAGGTTTGTAACTAAAAAGGGGCAGAAATTTCTGCCCCTTTTTTAGTTTTTATGCCTTTGCTTCTTCTTCTTCAGCTTCTTTAGGTTTTGGATGTTCTTTTTTCTTAAATACAAGCTCTCCATTTTCAACATCAAGAACAACAATATCTCCTGGTTTAATTTCACCAGCAAGTATTTTCTCTGAAAGAGGTGTTTCTACATATTTTTGGATAGCTCTTCTTAGCGGTCTTGCACCATAAACAGGGTCATATCCAAGTTTAGCAATAAGTTCTTTAGCAGCATCTGTTGCTTCAAGGTGAATATCTTTATCTATAAGTCTTGCGTTTAGTTGCTTAAGCATAAGGTCAACAATTTGTAAAAGCTCTTTCTTAAGAAGAGGCTTAAATACAAGAATATCATCAAGTCTGTTTAAAAACTCTGGTCTAAAGTAATTTTTAACCTCTTCTAGAACTTTTTCTTTTGCAATTTCAAACTCTTTCTCAACAACATCTTCAGGAGCATCAAAAGGTATCACAGTTAAATACTGGCTACCAATATTAGAAGTCATAATGATAATAGTATTTCTAAAGTTTACAGTTCTACCTTTAGAGTCTGTAAGTCTTCCATCATCAAGAACCTGTAAGAATAAGTCAAATACCCTTGGATGAGCTTTTTCTATCTCATCAAGGAGTATTACAGAGTAAGGTTTTCTTCTTACAGCTTCTGTAAGTTTTCCTCCTTCCTCATATCCAACATATCCTGGAGGTGCACCAATGAGTTTGGCTACAGAGTGTTCCTCTTTAAACTCAGACATATCAAGTCTAATCAGTGCATCTTCATCTCCAAAGAGAACCTCAGCTAGAGCTTTTGCTGTTTCTGTTTTACCAACTCCTGTTGGTCCAAGGAACATAAATGAAGCTTGTGGTTTTCTTGGGTCAGAAAGACCAGCTCTTGCTCTTCTAATAGCTTCTGCAACAGTTTTGATTACGTGCTCTTGGTCAACAACTCTTTTATGAAGCTCTTCTTCAAGTTTAAGAAGTCTTTGCATTTCTTCTTCTTTAAGTTTAGATAATGGTATGCCTGTCCAGTCAGAAACAACTTCAGCAACATCATCTTCAGTAACAACTGTTTTCTCAGCAATTTTTCTTTCTAGCTCTTTTATCTCTTTTTCTATTTTAGCTTTTTCTATCTTAAGCTCAGCTTCTCTTTCATAGTCTCCAGCCTCTGCAGCTTTTTCTATTTGTTCTTCTATTTCCTCTAGTTTCTTTCTTAAAGCTTCAAGTTTTACATGCTCACTGTCAGATTTTTCTTTAAGCTCTTTAAGTTTCTTTTCTAACTTAGCTTTTTCAATTTTAAGCTGTGCTTCTTTTTCATAATCTCCTTCTAAAGAAGCCTGAACAATTTGTTCTTCTAAGAGCTTTATTTTTCTTTCAAGCTCTATAACTTCAGGAGGAGCATATACAAGCTTAAGTTTCTTTCTAGCACAAGCTTGGTCAAGAGCATCTATTGCTTTATCTGGAAGTTTTCTATCTGTTACATATCTATCTGTAAGTTTTGCAGCTGCAACAATAGCAGAATCATCTATTTTTACACCGTGGTGTTTTTCAAGTTTTGGTCTTAAAGCTTTTAAAATTTCAATAGTAGTTTGGACATCTGGTTCTTCAACATATACAGGTTGAAATCTTCTTTCTAATGCAGGGTCTTTTTCTATGTATTTTCTGTATTCATCTATTGTTGTTGCACCTATTACTCTAAGTTCTCCTCTTGCTAAAGCCGGTTTTAAAAGGTTTCCTGCATCTGTAGCACCTTCAGCTGCACCAGCTCCTACAATAGTATGAATTTCATCTATAAAGAGAATAATGTTTCCATCTTTTTTAACTTCATCAA
The DNA here is from genome assembly GCA_013153795.1 of Aquificota bacterium. Classification (GTDB taxonomy): domain Bacteria; phylum Aquificota; class Aquificia; order Aquificales; family Hydrogenothermaceae; genus JAADDV01. The sequence goes on from JAADDV010000149.1 coordinate 2,928, forward strand.
TAAGATTTTTAAGTCTTTCTTCAAACTCTCCTCTGTATTTTGTTCCTGCAAGGAGAGCACCCATATCTAAAGCAAGAATTCTTTTATCAAAAAGTTCCTCTGGAACTTCTTTGTTTACAATTTTTTGAGCTAAACCTTCAACAATAGCAGTTTTACCAACTCCTGCCTCACCAACTAAAACAGGGTTGTTCTTTGTTCTTCTTAAAAGAACTTCTATAACCTGCTGAATTTCTTTTTCTCTTCCTATGACAGGGTCTAGCTTTCCTTCTTTAGCAAGCTCTGTTAAATCAACTGTAAATCTTTCAAGGGCAGACTTTTCCTCTTCTGCCATTTCTTGCTGAATATTTTCTCCATTCATCTTTTCCTTTCCTCCTGTTAATATTTGTTCTAAGATTTTACCAGCAATTGTATCTTTAGCTTCTATTAAAGCTGAAGCTATATATAAAGGTTTTACAAGGGTTTCCCCTTTTTCTAAAGCTTTCTTTTCTGCTTCTTCTAAAACTTTGACAAGTTTTGAGGCATAAACTTTACCGCTTTTTGTTCCTAAAACTTCTTCAGCAATTTTAACAATGACCCTATCTGGAGATATTCCAAGGTCTGCTACTTGTTTAACAAAGTCTGAATTTTCTATTATTTTATAAAGTATAGCTGAAAGACCTATTTCTCCTGTAAGGAATTTATCAGCTGTCTCTTCATCCATTACTTGAAGAAGAGATGTTTTTATCTGTGCAAGCTGATTTTTTAACTCTTTTTCGTATCTATTTAATCTATCATACTCAAGTCTAACTGAGCTTCCAAATCCACCCCAAAAAGAAGATTCCTCATATCTTAATTCTTGTTCTAACTGTTTTTTTGCAGCAGCAACTTTTTTAAGCTCTTCTTGAATTTGAAGAATATTGTTTCTTACAGAAGATAATTGAGATTGAAGATTTTTTAAATAATCTACATATTCTCTTACAGATTTATCTATCTGAGAATATAAATCATTTAAGTATTCATTTATTTTTTGAACAAGGTCTTTAGTATCTATACCTCTTTTTTCTAAAACTTTTACAAGAGGACTATCTTTTTTGCTGATTAAAGAAAGTAATAAATGGTCTGTATCAACAAGCCTGTCTCCTCTCTGCTCTGCTATTTTTTTAGCACCTTCTAAATACTCTTTAGAGCGGCTATCTAATAAATTTTCACTAAACATCCTAATCCTCCATTGAATAGTAATATTTTAGTATTTTATTGTAAAATTTTCTTAGTAAAAATTGATAAATAAATATAAGCCAATTGATTTAACAATGCAAGACTAAAATTTTTACAAACTGTAAAAATTTTTGACTTATGATTAATCTGCATTTTTATTTTACATCTGACAACAGTTATAAAAATATAAATTCTATTATAACTTTTTTATGTATTGACTAAAAGTTATTTCACACATATTTTTCTTAAGAGTTTATATAAAGTTTAGAGAGCTTAAAAAGTCTTATATATTTGGGAGTTTTTATTTTGAATAAAGATTTTTTAAATCAATATTTAAAAATCTTTGAAGAGCTTGGGTTCGATTATATTTTTTTTGATAAGGAGAATTTGGTAAAAATGGATTTAAAAGAAAAAGAAAAAATAATGGAAGAGTTAAATAAAAAAATTCAAGAGTGCACAAAATGTGATTTACATAAGTACCGAACTCAAGCAGTTTTAGGAGAAGGAAATTTAAATGCCAAACTTATGTTTGTAGGAGAAGCTCCAGGAGGAGATGAAGATAAACAAGGAAGACCTTTTGTAGGAAGAGCTGGAAAATTATTAACAAAAATTATAGAAGAAACAGGTCATAAAAGAGAAGAATTTTATATAACAAATGTATGTAAATGTAGACCTCCTAACAATAGAACGCCTACCCCATGGGAAATGGAAGCTTGTTTTCCCTATTTGAAAACTCAGATAGAAGTAATAGACCCAAAAGTATTATGTCTTTTAGGAGCAACTGCAGCACGAGCTTTTTTAGGTAGAAATGTAGCAATAACAAAAGAAAGAGGCTCAGTTATAAATTGGGAAGGAAGACTTTTATATCTAACTTTTCATCCTGCTTATGTCCTTAGAAATCCAAGTGCTGAAAAGATTTTATTTGAAGATATTAAAAAAGCTATAGAGCTTGCTTACGAAAATTGATTTTATTAGTTTAATAGTGTTTTAATATTTGGCATATTTTTTGTAAATACGAGGAAAATTTGGGAAAGAAAATAGCTTTTGCTTTAGATGTTCAAGATTTAAACACAGCTTACGCTATTTTAGAGGAAATAAAAGGGCTAGACATTATAATAAAAATAGGTTATGTTCTTTTTATTCAAGGGGGAGAAAAATTAATAAAAGATATAAAAAATTCTGGATTTGAAATTTTTTTAGATTTAAAACTTCATGATATACCAAATACAGTTTTTAATGGAGTTTATGCTGCTGGAAAGCTAGGGGTTGATTATTTAACTATCCACACCCTAGGTGGTGTGGATATGATAAAAAAGGCTGTTGAAGCAAAAAAAGAAAGTAATATAAAATTACTTGGGGTAACTATTCTAACGAGCCATGGAAAAGAATATGAAGAATATATTGGAACTAGATACAGCCTAAAAGAGCTAGCTATTAAACTGGCTCAAACAGGTATAGAAGCAGGGCTAGATGGAATAGTTTGCTCAGCAGAAGAAGTAAAAGATATAAAAAATAAAATAAAAAAAGATTTTCTGGCTGTAGTGCCAGGAATAAGATTAGCAGGAGGGGAGAGTGATGACCAAACTCGCATTTCCACACCTCAAAAAGCTATTCAATCAGGAGCCGATATTCTCGTTATTGGAAGACCTATCCTTAATTCAAAGAATAAAAAAGAGACAATTTTACAGATACTTTCCGAAATTTAAAAAAAGGCTACTAATTTTAAGTATTTAAAATAAGTAAATAGAGAAGAGGGCACCATGAAACACACACTAACTGTAACAATAAAACAAAAGCCTATTTTATCATTAGTTTACAGAATTCACCTAACTCTCTTAGTAAAACCTAAATTAGAATTTCAAAACACTATAAAACAAGAATTAGAAGAAAATCCTTTTTTAGAAGAAGTTTTAACAATTGACCCAAAAATTGAATATGAGCCTGTGGTAAAAGATTTAACATCTAGATACTATGATGAAGAAGATGAAGAGAAAATTCGTTCAAATCGACTTGTTTATAAACCAACATTAATGGATATTCTAGAAACACAAATAGATTTAGAGTTTGAAGGGATAGAAAGAGAAATTGCTTATGAAATTGTTGGAAATTTAGATGAAAAAGGACTTTTTAAACTTCCTTTAGAAGAAATAGCAAAAAAACTTAATGTTTCTGTTGAAAAAGTTGAAGAGGTAAGAAAAAGATTAAGATACCTTGAACCAACTGGAATAGCTTCAAGAAGTATAGAAGAAGCTTTGTTAGTTCAATATGAAGATAAATACGGAAAAGATGAGCTTGCTAAAAAAATTATAAAAGAAGATTTACCTCATATTGCAACAAAAGGAAAAGAATATCTATATGAGAAATATAAAGATGTAGATAAAGAAAAAATAGATAAAATTCTTTTTCATATAAAAACTTTAAATCCTTACCCAACTATAAATTTTTCTTCAGAAATACAACAGTATGTTGAACCTGATGTTTATATTTATGATAAAGGAGATTCTTTTGAAATTGTAGTAAATGAAACAGGTATTCCTGAAATAAAACTAATAAATCCTTATAAAAGGCTTTTTTCAAATAAAAACTTATCTCCTCAAGCTAAAGAATTTTTAATGGAAAAATTAAATAAAGCAAAGGGAATAATTGAAGCTATTCATCAAAGAAAAGAAAATCTTTTAAAAATTACAAAAGCTATAGTTAAAAAACAAGAAGAGTTTTTAAGAAAAGGAAAAGAGTTTTTAAAACCTTTAACATTAAAAGATATAGCTCAGGAAGTAGGACTACATGAATCAACTATAAGTAGAACAGTAAACAGTAAATATGCTCTTACACCTCAAGGATTACTTCCTTTAAAAGCCTTCTTTTCTACAAAACTTCAAACATCTAGTGGAGATGTCTCAACAGAGAAGGTAAAATATATGATTCAAGAACTTATTGAAAATGAAGATAAGAAAAAACCTTTAAGTGACCAAGCTATAGTTAATATTCTTAAAGAAAAAGGAATTAAAATAGCAAGAAGAACAGTTACAAAATATAGAGAGGAGTTAGGAATACCTGATTCAAGAACAAGGAGGATAAAGGTATGAGAATAGAACATGTAGGAAAAAATATTGAAGTTACTGATTTTATTAAAAACTATACTGAACACAAACTAGAAAGACTCAAGCCTTATCTTAAAGACATTGATGTAGCTGATGATTCTGTTCAGGTTAGAGTAACATATAATTTTGAACCTCACAGACACAGAAACAGAGTTGATATTGATATTTATTTTAATACTCCTGGTGGCGGTGTTATTCATGCCTGGGAAGAAAGTAATGACTTATACTCAGCAATAGATTTCGTTATAGATGAAGTAGAAAGACAGCTTGTTAGATTAAAAGCTAGAAGGAAAGAAGAAAGAAGAAGACTTGCTAAACTAAAAGAATTAGAAAGAAGAATGCTTACAGAAGAACCTAGTATTGAAAGAGCTTTAATTGTTGAAGAGCCAATGCCTTTAGAAAAACCTTTAACTGTAGATGATGCTAGAATGCTTTTAGAAGAAATGGGAGCTTTTTTCCTTCCATTTAGGAACGCTGAAACAGGAGAGATAAATGTTATTTATAGAAAAAAGGCTGGAAATTATGGCTTAATAGTTCCGGGAACGTAAGTTTGACTACAAGTTATTGATATGTTTTAATAATAAACTTGTATTATTAAACAGAAAGAGGAGGATTAATGAAGACTGTAGATGCTCGTAAGCTGGATGTAAAAAGGGAATGGTATGTTATAGATGCTACTGGGAAAAATTTAGGAAGACTTGCAACATTGATTGCAAATGTTCTTAGAGGAAAACATAAACCTTATTTTCAGCCTGATGTTGATGTTGGTGATTTTGTTATTGTTTTAAATGCAGACAAAATAACAGTAACAGGAAAAAAACTTACAGATAAAGAATATAAATGGCATACTAACAGACCAGGTGGTCTTAATGTTAGAAGCCTAAAATGGATGTTGGAACACAAACCAGAGGAAGTTATCAGACTTGCAGTTGAAAGAATGCTTCCTAAAAACAAGCTTCAAAAGAGATTTATGAAAAGACTTAAAGTTTATACAGGTTCAGAACATCCTCATCATGCTCAAAATCCTAAAAATCTTGAAGAGCTTAAAGGGCTCTGGAAAAACTTTTAAGTGGAGGTAGTTAATCTTGGCTGAAATAGTAAAAATAGACCCTAAAGTATCTCATTATGGAACAGGTAGAAGAAAAGAAGCTGTTGCTAGAGTATGGATTTTCCCAGGAGAAGGAAAAATATATGTAAAAAGTTCTTCTGGAAAAGAGTGGGAAGGAAAAGAATATTTTGAAAGAGAAATTCTAATTGAAAAAATAAACAGACCTTTTGTTGTTACAGAAACATTAGGAAAATTTGATATATATGCAACAGTAAAAGGAAGTGGAAAACCTGCTCAGGCTGAAGCTATTATGTATGGAATAGCAAAAGCCTTAGAAGCATATAATCCAGAATTTAGAAAACTCTTAAAACCTGCAGGTCTTCTTACTAGAGATGCAAGAATAAAAGAGAGAAAGAAATACGCACAGATGGGTGCAAGAGCAAAATACAGATGGTCCAAACGTTAATATTTTTATAGAAGGGGAGTTTTTCCCCTTTTAATTTGGAGATTTAAATGAAAATAGCTATAGCTGGAGCATCTGGATATACAGGCATAGAACTTTTACGGATTCTTCAAACTTATAAAGATATTGAAATAAACCAAATTACATCAAGACAATATTCAGGAAAATCTTTAAAAGAAGTATTTCCTTTTTTTAATTCTTATGTAAAAAACCTTTTTTTTCAGGAAGAACTTTCTTTAGACGATTCTGATTTTTTTTTCTTATGTTTACCTCATGAACCTTCAGTTGAACTTGTTAAAAAAATACTAGATAAAGAAAAAAAAGTAATTGACCTTTCAGCAGCTTATAGAATAAAAAATCCTTCAGTATATCCTAAATATTATAACTTTGAACATAAATATCCAGAAATTTTATTGGAAGCTGCATATGGCCTACCAGAAATTTTTAGGGAAAAAATAGAAAAAGCTTCTGTTGTTGCAAATCCTGGATGTTATCCAACTGCAACTCTTTTAGGATTATATCCTCTTGCAAAAGAAAATCTAATAGAAGATAACACTGTTATAGTGAATGCTTTATCTGGAATATCCGGAGCTGGTAGAAGTTTAAAAGAACAATTTCACTATCCAGAAGCTTTTGGAAATGCTTATGCATATAACCCTATAAAACATAGGCATATTCCAGAAATGGAAGATGTTTTAAAACATGTTTCAGGAAAAGATATAAATGTTCGTTTTACGCCTCATATTCTTCCTGTATCTAGAGGTATGATTTCTACAATAACAGTAAAAACAAATCTTTCTAAAAAACAGTTAGAAGAACTATATCATCTTGAATATAGATATGAACCATTTATAAGACTTGTAAAACAACCTCCTAAAATAAAACATGTTATTGGCTCAAATTTTTGCGATATTTATGTAGATAAAGATGAAAAAACAGGATTGGCAATTATTATTTCTGCTATAGATAATCTTGGAAAAGGAGCTTCCTCCCAAGCTGTTCAAAACTTTAATATATTAACAGGTAGGGAAGAAACCTATAATCTATTAGATATTTCAAAAATAAGTATTCTTTATCCTTAAAACGAGGCCTATGTTGAATATAGGAATTCCAGATGGTGTAAGAGTCTATAACAGAAAAGAAACTTTCCAAATAAAACAAATAGAAGAAAATATTGCAAATACTTTTGAAAAATGGGGATATGAAGAAATAACACTACCTTCCTTTGAGTATTATGATGTTCATATAAAAGGTTTAGGGAAAGATATATCTCAAAAAACTTTTAAGTTAGTTGATAGAACATCTGGAGAAACTCTTTGTTTAAGGGCTGACTTTACATCTCAGATAGCAAGGTATTTTTCTTCTTTAAAACAAAAAAGATTACCTAAAAGGTACTACTATAAGGGAAACATCTTTAGATACTTACCACCAAAGGCAGGAAATCTCTGGGAAATAAGACAGATAGGAATAGAACTTATAGGCTCAAATAGACTAGAAGCAGATGCAGAAATTATAGCTATAACTTCAAAAGCCTTAAAAAATCTTGGTATACAAAACTTTCAAATAGATATAAACAATACAAAACTCTTCACAGCTATAAAAAATACTTTGTCTTTTTCAGAAGAAACATTTAAAGAATTTATGGAATATATAAAAAACAGAGAAATCTTTAACCTTGAAAAGTTTTGTCAAAAAGAAGGTATTAGAGGAGCTTTAAAAGAGTTCATTATAAATATTCCTAAATACCAGGGTGATATAGACCTTATAACAACATTAAAAGAAAAAGTTTCAAATTATTCGGATATAGTAAAAACCTTAGATGAGCTTATAAAAATCTATAACATTATATCTATATATGGGCTTTCAGATAAAGTTGTTTTTGACTTAGGAGAGCCAAAAGAATTTTCCTACTACACAGGAATAGTTTTTGAAATATTTGTTTATGGTTTTTCAAAACCGCTTGGGCAGGGAGGAAGATACGACAATCTTATAGGAAAGTATAACGGAAATTATCCGGCAACAGGATTTGCCTTTGATGTATTAAATATCTGGGAATATATGAAAAAAGAAAAACTTCTTCCAGAAAAAAAAGAAAAAGACTTCTTTATAATAGACTTAACTGAAAATAAAAAAGAAGCTTTAAAAATTGCACGTATCTTAAGAGAAAAAGGATATATAGTTGCTCGAGATATAGTAGATAGGGATTATAAAGAATCTTTAAAATTTGCATTTGAAGATGGTTTTAAAAAGGTAATTGTTATAGGGCTGGACAACGATATAGAAAGTATATATATTTTCACAACTACACAAAAACAGAAAATTAAAATACAAGATTTTCTTAATAAAGTGTAGTAATATAAAAAAGGATTTGTAAAATTATTTTATAAAGGAGTTTTATATGAAAGCTGAAAGCAACAAAGTTGTAACGTTCCATTACACTCTTAGAGACAAAGAAACAGGAGAAGTTCTTGACTCAAGTCAAGCTCATGGGCAACCTTTAAAAGTTCTTTTTGGAGCGCAAAATATTATTCCTGGTTTAGAAAAAAGAATGGAAGGTATGGAACCAGGAGAAAAAAGAACTATAGAAGTTCCAGCTGCTGAAGCTTATGGAGAAAAAGACCCTAATCTTATCCAACAAGCACCTAGAGAGTATTTTCAAGGAGTAGAACTTGAAAAAGGTCTTCCTCTTCAAGCACAAACACCAGAAGGGCAGATTATAAATATGGTAGTTGTTGATTTTGATGATAATACTGTTACTGTTGATATGAATCATCCATTAGCTGGAAAAGACCTTGTTTTTGATGTTGAAGTTGTAGATGTTAGAGATGCAACCCCAGAAGAAATTCAACATGGGCACGTTCACGAAGAAGGACAACACCATCATTAAATAAGAAGGGGCTAAAAAAGCCCCTTTTAAACTTCCCACAATTTCATTGCTTTTCTAACTTCTCTCATTGTATCTTCAGCTATATCTCTTGCTGTTTTTGTTCCATCTATGAAAATTTTCTCTACTTCATTTATATTCTTTTCTATTTCTTCTCTTTTTTTCCTTATAGGATTTAAAAATCTATTTAGATTTTCAGCAAGGATTTTTTTACAGTCAACACAGCCAATCTCTGCTTTTCTACATCTTGTGTCTATATCTTTTCTTGTTTTCTCATCTGTAAAAATCTTGTGGTAATCAAAAACTATACAAACTTCTGGATTTCCTGGGTCTGTTTTTCTTATTCTTTGAGGGTCTGTCTTCATTTCAAGAACTTTTTTATTTACTGTTTCTTCATCATCAGATAAATATATAGCGTTGTTGTAAGACTTGGACATTTTTCTTCCATCTATACCAGGGAGCTTTGCCTCTTCTGTAAGAAGAGCTTTAGGCTCTGGAAAAATCTCTTCATATAGGTTATTAAATCTTCTAGCTATTTCTCTAGTAAGTTCTATATGAGGAAGCTGATCTTCTCCTACTGGAACAGCATCTGCTTTGTAAATAAGAATATCTGCTGCTTGTAAAACAGGATAAGCTAAAAATCCCAGTGTATCTATATCCTTTCCTACATCTCCTTCTTCAAGGTTCTTAACAGCTTCTTCTACTATTTTTTTCTGGATACCAAACTTAAGAAGTGTCTCTTTTAAGCCCTTAAAGTCTATTCCTTTTTGATTATAAAAAGCTCTATGGAAAGCTTCCCTTAGATATTCTTCAAAAATTTTAGACTTTTGTTTCCCAGTTGCTTCAGCTAGAGCTTCATCAAAAGGTTTTGGAGGCGGCGTTAAAAGAATTTTAATCTGTTTTCCTGCAAGAAAATCTTTTAAATATTGATAATAGAGGTTAAACTTTAAATCTTTATAAGAAGGATTCAGTTCAAGCCAGCTTTTTGGAGTTATCATAGAAAATAAAAGCGCAAGTTCTGCATGCTGTTTTACTCCAGACTGGACAAAAAGAGTAGCTTTTTGTGGGTCTATACCACAAGCAAGCCAATCTATCATCATCTGTTTTATATTTTCTTTTAAAGAGTCTGTTTCTTTGTATTTATTGGTAAGGGCATGCCAGTCAGCTATAAAAAACTTACACTCATATTTATCCTGAAGCTCAAGCCAGTTTTTTATAACACCAAAGTAATGCCCAAGATGTAGTTTTCCTGTAGGTCTCATCCCACTGAGGATTTTCATTAATAACCTCCTTGACATCAACAATAAAATTTCCTTCAATTTATTATAAACTGATAAAAAACATATAAAGTGGATAGCATAACCTTAACATTAAGCA
>JAADDV010000101.1 GCA_013153795.1 Aquificota bacterium
CTTATCAAAATAAAAGACATTGTTCCAGATAGTGAGGAAAACTCTGATAATCCTATAAACATAAAAGTTCAGTCCTTAAACAGAAAAATAAACCCTTCAGATATGTTTTTTAATAGCGGAAAACACAAAACAATCAAAATAGAAACAGAAGAAGGCTACGAAATAGAAGGAAGTTTTAACCATCCTGTTTTAACATGGAGCTATGAAAACGGTAAACCTGTCTATAGATGGAAAACTTTAGACCAGATAAAAGCAGGAGATTATGTTGTAGTAAGTAGAAAAAACGATATAGACAGCAAGCAGGATTTACTGACAGAAGAAGAAGCTCTACTTCTTGGTTCTTTAGTTGCTGAAGGATATGTATCAGATAAAAGAATTGGTTTTAACAATACAGATAAAGAATATGCAAAGGCATTTGAAGAAGCTTTTGTTCCAACATACACAGATAAATACTGCAAATATGAAAGGAAACTAAAAAGTGGAAAAGAAATTATTGAATATCAAGTTCATGCATCAGCAGTTTTAGAAGATATAAAAGAAAAAGGCTTCACAGAAAAATCAGCAGATAAAGAAATTCCAGATATTGTTTTAAGGTCTTCAAAGAAAATACAAAGAGCATTTTTAAAAGCTTTATTTGAAGGAGATGGAAGTGTTTACGAAACAGCAAGAGTAGTAAACATCTCCTATACCTCAAAAAGCAAAAAACTTTTAAAACAGCTTCAGGTTCTCCTGCTAAACTTTGGAATAGTTTCAAGAATACATCCAGACAAACAAAACTTTAGGCTTATAATAAGCGGATATGAAAACATAAAACTCTTTAAAGAAAAAGTTGGATTTTTAGGAAAAAAACAGCAAAAACTTGAAAAACTTTTTGAAAGGATTTATCAGAAAAAGACAGCAAACAGCAAAACAGATTTTATTCCATTTATTGCCCAGTATATAAGAGAAAAATACAAAGGAAAAGGATTTAATGAGTGGCTTTCTAAACACTCATTAGATAGATACGCAAAAATTGAAAAATACTGGGATAAACTTTCAAAAATCTTAGATGAAGAAGACAAAGCTTTACTAAAGGAGCTTTTACACAACAGATATTACTTTGCAAAGGTAAAATCTGTAGAAGAAACAGGAGAAAAAGTTGTTTACTCAATAAGAGTAAACAGCTCCTGCCACTCTTTTGTAGGAAACGGAATTATAAATCACAACACTGAAGCCCGTCTTACAAAGCTTGCAATGGAAATGCTGGCAGATATAGATAAAAACACTGTTGATATGAAAGAAAACTTTGATGCTTCCCTTTTAGAACCTGAGGTTCTGCCAGCAAAATTCCCAAATCTTATATGCAACGGTTCTTCTGGTATTGCAGTAGGACTATCTACGAATATTCCGCCTCATAACTTTACAGAAGTTGCAGAAGCTTTAAAATATCTTGCAGAGTTTCCAAATGCCACGGTTGAAGAACTCTGCCAGTTTATAAAAGGTCCTGATTTTCCAACAGGAGGTATTCTTCTAACACCTCACAATGAAATAGTAAAAATCTACACAGACGGAAGAGGTTCAGTAACAGTAAAAGGAAAAGCAAGAATAGAAAGACTTCCAGGAAATAGACATAGAATAATCATCTATGAAATACCTTATCAGGTAAACAAAGTAGAGCTTATAAAAAGAATTGCAGAGCTTGTTAGAAAAGGACAGGAAAAAGGAATATCAGACCTTAGAGATGAGTCAGACAGAAATGGTATAAGAATAGTTGTAGAACTTAAAAGAGAAGCAGACCCAGAAAAAGTTTTAAAGAACCTATACAGAAGAACCCAACTTCAAAAATCAATACCTATAAATCTAACTGTTTTAGTAGGAAAACAACCAAAAACATTAGATTTAAAAGGTATCCTCTGGGAGTTTATAAAACACCGAATAGAAGTTATAACAAGAAGAACCCTTTACGAGCTTGATAAAGCAGAAAGCAGACTTCATATAGTAGAAGGGCTCTTAAAAGCCCTTGAAAATGCAGACAGAGTAATAGAGATAGTCAGAGGCTCAAAAGATGTTTCTTCTGCAAGAGAGCTTTTAACAACAGAATTTCAGCTTTCAAACCCACAGGCGCAGGCAATCCTTGATATGAGACTCTCAAGATTTACAGCTCTTGAAAGTGACAAGCTTTATGCAGAAGCTGATGAACTTAGAGAAAGAATAGAAGGATACAAGAAAATCTTATCAAGTGAAGAAGAAAAGATAAACGTCTTTATAGAAGAAATTGATGAGCTTTTAGAAAAATACGGAGACGATAGAAGAACTGTTATTTTAGAAAAAGAGGAAGCAGGTCTTACTTTTGAAGAAAAATACATAACAGCTGTTTTCAGCACTGGAAGAATAATAAACTACAAAATTGATGATGAAAAAGAGAAAGGAGAAGTCTACCAGAAAGTTCTAAATCAGGTTATATCTTCTGTAAGACCAGGAGAAAAACTTATTTCTATACAGGAACTGGAAACATCTACCCCTATATGCTTTATAACAAATGATGGTAAAGCTTACTGGTCATTAGGAGCAGACCTTCCAAAAGGAGAAGGAAATATAAATCTTAAAGAAGACAATCAAGAGATTGTTGGAACAGCATTCAAAGGAGAGGGAGACGAGGATAGGCTGTTTATTCTTACTAAAAATGGCATCATAAAAAGAATGTCCTATGAAGATATTTTCTATAAATCCCAGAACCACTCAATAATACCTCTTGCTGAAGAAGACGAAGTTGTTACGGCCTTTGCAGATGACCATCCTTCCTACATAGCTGTTTATACAAAGAAGGGAGATTTGTTGATGTTTGAAAGAAGCCAGGTAAGAGTTACAGGAGACAAAGCAAAAGGAGTAGAAGCAATAGACCTAGATGAAGGAGATGAGGTAAGGGGAGGCTTCCTTATAAACAGCGAGGATTACATACTCACAATAACCGAGAAAGGATATACAAAACTTGTCAGAAAAGAAGAGTTTTACACAAAAGATGGAAAAGTTAAGAAAAGAGCCCAAAAAGGTTTAATGGCTGTAAAACTTTCTAAAGGGGATTGGCTTTCTGTCGCAACATCTGTAAATATTGGAGATACTCTTTACCTATCAACAGAAAACGGAAGAATATTTAAGCTTATTGTAGATGAAAATAAAATTCCTACAGCAAAAAGAACAGCGATGGGAGAACCTCTTTTAAAAATGGAGGGTGATAAGGTAGTAAGAGTTGTAAAGCCTAAAATTAGGGACAAATAGAGAGTAAAATTATTTAAAGCTCCTGAACAAAAATTTGTTCAGGAGTTTTTACATAAACGAAAAAGATTTTAAAAACTGACATAATGATGTAAAATAGTTTCACAGTTTTTATTGTGGTTTCTTGAAAGAAGAATAAGAAAAAGGCGAGCATTTTAGAAATTTAAAAAAATATGATATAAATCATATTTAATTTTTCCCAAAATTTTTGATAAAAGTGGACTAAGATTTTTGTAAACTTTTGAAAAATAAAGAAAATTCAAATTATAAGCTGATAACAAAGCGATATGGTTTGTGAGGCATATCGAAAATTGGGAAATGCTTGAGCATCAAGCTTTAGAAGGAAATGAAAAGGATTATTGCAAATTAATTGCATTTGCAAAATGCTCGCTAACCATATTAAATACAGGCTCTTGCTCTTACCCACTTTGGAAACTGGTCTAAATCCTTAACCAAGTAAAGCTTTTATGTTAAGCGTTAGTTTGATGTTTTTGTATAAATTGTTAGTTTAGAATTCATCCCAATTTTTGGAGGTATTGCAGCTCTTATCAAAGAAATTTTGTTACAAATTGTTGAAAATATCTTTTTAAAAATCAAGAATTAATTTTAAAAATAATTGGATTAAAAGCTTTTACTGCTATAAGGAGTTTGTCTCCGATTTTTATGTTTTTTATCTCTTCTTCGGTAGCGATAACACGGATTATGTTATTTCCAACAGCAACTGTAAGGACATAAACTATGTCCTCTTTTTTTATACTTAAAACTTCCCCTGTAAATTTTACTTTTCCTGATATTCTATTTTCTAGGAAAACCTCCTCTGGAGAACCTTCTTTTAAAATTTTTCCGTTTTTTATGTAGATAACTTTATTAGAAAGCTTGAAAATCTCTGAATAATCGTGACTTACAAGGAATGTTGTGAGTTTAAACTGTTTGTGAATGTTTGCTATTTCTTCTTGCAGAATATGCCTTGTTTTTATATCTAAAGCAGATAAAGGCTCATCTAAAAGAAGAATTTCAGGTTTTCGTGCTATAGCCCTTGCAAGGGCAACTCTTTGTTTTTGTCCTCCAGAGAGGGTTTGGGGCTTTCTGTTTTTTAAAGCCTTTAAATCTATAAGTTCTAAAAGGTTTTCCAAAAATTTTTTATCCTTTTTTTCCATAGCAAAAAGGATATTTTCTTCAACAGTCATATTTGGAAAAAGTGCATAATCTTGAAAAACAAAACCTATTTTTCTTTTTTGAGGAGGTAGATTTATTTTTGCTGTGCTGTCAAACCACACTTGGTTGTCAACTTTAATATATCCCTCATCTGGCTTCTCTAACCCTGCAAGTATCCTTAAAAATGTTGTTTTCCCTGCTCCAGACTCTCCAAAAACGGTTACAAAATCTCCCTTTTTAGCAGAAGTTTTTATTTTTAGGTTCATTTCCCCTGTATGGGAAAAGAGCTTTTTTTCAATATCAATCTCAATCATAGCTTATCTGCCTTTAGAAAGTTTCTATTTACTGTATATACAACAAGAAGAACAAAAAATGTTATTAAAAGAAGCACAAAGGCATACTTATGAGCCTGTTGATAGTTTAGACTTTCTACTTCTTCGTATATTGCAATAGAAGCAACTTTCGTTTCCCCAGGGATTGAACCTCCTATCATAAGGACAACGCCAAACTCTCCTATAGTGTGGGCAAATGTCAGGACTAGCCCTGTGAGAATAGATGATTTTATATTTGGCAAAATCACTTTAAAAAGGGTTTCTAATTTGCTTTTTCCAAGGGTATAAGCCGCTTCTATAATAGATTTAGGCACAGAAGAAAAACCTGATTGAATGGGATGTACCATAAAAGGAAGACTGTAAATAATAGAAGCAACAACAAGTCCTTCAAAAGAAAATATAAGCTTCAAGCCAAGGTATTTTTCTACAAAACTTCCAAGAAAACTGTCAGGAGAAAATACAAGAAGAAGGTAGAATCCTAAAACTGTAGGAGGTAGAACAAGAGGTAAGCTCACAATAGCTTCTAAAACAGGCTTTAGCTTAAAACGGGAATAAGCTAAAAAATAAGCAACAGGAAGTCCAATAAAAAATAAAAAAAATGTTGTTAAAAAGGCAAGTTTAAAAGTTATATAAAGAGTTTGATAAAACTCATCCATCAACTATCTCCATTATAGAAACTTCATTTGCTTTGATAAATGCTTCTACTTTTTCTCCCTCTTTTAGGTTAAGTCTTTCTGCTGAAGCTGTTGTTATTATAGATGTTATGTATGTGTTATTGAACAGAAGTTTTAGCTCTGTGAGGATTTTTCCTTTTTTTATTTTTTTTATCCTGCATTTTATCCTGTTTGACAGACTTATTTCTCCTTTAATGATCTTTCCGATAGAAACCTCTGTTTCTTTAAACAGGATAAAAACTTGATTTCCTTCTTTTAGATAGGAAGACGTTTCTGGCGTTTCAAGGACAATAGCTCTAAAGTTTTGGTTGTCTATTTCTACGTCTACTATGGATATATTTTCTGCCGATTGAATATGTTTGATTGTTCCTTTTAGTTTATTCATCTTTTGGTAATGTATAACCGTATTTTTTTAGTATATCTTTAGCTTCTTTTGAGAATAGAAACTCAAAAAACTTTTTGGAGGTTTCTAGATTTTTTGTATTTTTCAGAATCACAGCCCCTTGTTTTATAGGCTCATAAGTTTTTTTGTCTATTTCTATCCAGTGTCCTTTATTTTTCATTTTAGGCGCTAAAACTATGGACTTTGCTGTAAATCCGATATCCACAAGACCTCTGTGTATATACTGGGAAGTCTGGGATATACTTTCCCCAAAAACCAGTTTATTTTTTACATCTTTGTATATTTTGTAGTGCTTTAACACATTTATACTTTCTCTTCCATAAGGGGCTGTTTTTGGATTTGCAACAGCTACTTTCTTTATAAAAGGTTCTTTAAGTTGTTTTATGTTTTCTATCTTTATGTTTTTTGTTGTCCATAGAACAAGAGTTCCATATGCGTAAACCTTTGGTTTTCCTACTGTTTTATTATTTTTGTACAGAAAAAGGGGATACTTCATATCTGCTGATATAAAAATATCATATGGAGCTCCTTTTAATATCTGGGCAGCTAATTTTCCTGAAGAAGATATAACTGTTTTTACATGAATTTCTGGATATTTTTTTTCAAAGGCTTTTTTTATCTCATTTACTGCAAACTGGGTATTTGCTGCAGCTGCTATCAGTAGAGTCTTCCCAAAAGAAAAACTAAAAAAAAGCAGAAAAGCAAGAAAAATTTTTACCATTATATCTCCTTTAAAATCTTAGCTACTAGAGGATTTTGAACAATACTTTCTGCAACTAAAGCGTTTAATATATACAAAATAACAAACAGACTTATATAAGCAAGTATTCTCTTACTGGGAATGGAAAAGTTTTTAAAAGCTATATAAAGTAAATACAAACTATATAAAAGCCCTAACGAGCTTAATGGCCTAAGAATTTGATGTATATCTACAATATCTGAAATCCATATAGCTGTAGATGAAAAAACAGTAATTTTAAAAAACGTAAAAAAGTTTCCTTCTTTTTCAAAAAAAGAAAGTATATAAGCAAAAATATAAACGCAAATAATATCAAGAACATATGTTGTTATACAATAAAGAATTGTTTTTCCGATAGAAATATTTTCAATTATAAACATACTATAAAAAGAAAGAATAGGACCTATAAGAGCAAGAGTAAGCATATATCTTAATGTGAAGGAGTAGCTTAGTTTTTCTATAAAATCTTTTTGTAAAAAATCTTTTGGTTTTAATAAAATACTAAAGGCAAGTTTTAAAATATTCATACGAAATTTCCTGTTTTTATTTAAATATTATAATCTGAAGTAATATATTTGTATGTTAAAATGTTTGAAATACAATATAAATTGTCCATTATCAATGTCTATATTTCATATCAGCCTATATAGTGTAAAAAAATAATATTTCTTTAGGGTAAAAGAATGAAAGAGCTAATTATGACCATTCATATTCTAGCTGCAACTTTGTGGGTTGGAGGAATGCTTTTTATGGTTCTGGTTTTATCTCCTTATGTTAGAAAACTTCCTGATTATGTCAAACATTTTCAAGAAGTAGGAAAAAGATATAGTATCTGGGGAACAGTAATATCGCTGCTAACTCTTTTTTTAACAGGTTTATATAATATGAAAGTAATGGGAGCACCTTTTCCTAAAGTTTTTTCCATGAGCACAACGTATGCTCATACTCTTTCTTATAAACTTTATTTATTTTTCACAACTGTTGGTGTTGCTGTTGTTCATGATTATCTTCTTGGACTTAGAGCTCATAAAAGTGAAAAACTTAGAAAACTTTCTGTTATTGCAGGAATAATAAATCTTATTTTAGGAATATCTATTGTTTATCTTGCTGTCAAACTTAGATTTGGAGGATAAAAATGAGTAGGTTAGAAGAACTTATAAAGGAACTTACTGTAGAACATACAGAGCATCTAAAAAAAGTAGAAGAGTTTAAAAAACAACTTGATAAAAACTTTTCCCCTGAACTTGTAGAAGAGATTTTAGAATTTTTCAAAACAGAAGTTGAGAATCATGCTATAAAGGAGGAAGAAGATTTAGTAGAAGAAATAGAAAAAGTAGCTCCTGATTTTGATACAGAAGCTATTGTTTTTGGACACAATACTTTAAGAGAAGCTATAGAAGATTTAGAAACAACTTTTGAAGAATACAAAAAAGGAAAAGCATCAGAAGAAAAAATTAAGAAATTTGCTAATCAACTTTTTATAATACTAAAAGACCATTTTGTAGAAGAAGAAAATTTCTTATTTCCAGATTTAAAGAAATATGATATAGAAATATAAAGGAGGAAAAATGAAGAAAATACTTTTAGGTATAATCGTAATATCTAACTTCTCTTTGGCAAATGAAATATTAATTCAAAAAGCAGGTTATTCTACATATATACAGGAAGAAGAGTTTATGGTAGCAGAAGGGGAAAATGTTATTGGGCCAGTATTTTTATTACCTATAGCTAAGTTAAGTGGCCTTGTAGTAGAGGGAGAAAATTTAAAAATTGATAGTTTTATTATAGAAGGAGACAATAAAAACTGGAAAGATACACTGAAAGGTCAGATTGTTTCAATAGAAGGGGAAGGAAGATTTATTAAAGGAGCTGTAGTTGAAATTACTGATAATCGTATAATGTTAGATACACGAAAAGGATATGTAGTTACTACTCTTCCAAAATTTCCTTCTAGACTCTCTTCATCTCAAAATTGGCATGAGCTATTTTCCCCAAAAATAACATTTAAATTATCTGCAAAAGAAGCCAAAACAGAAAAGTTTAAGTTTATATATCCTGTGTTAGGTATTAGCTGGCAGGCTGAGTATATTTTATATAAAACAGATAAAAAAGAAACTTTTCAAGGATACATAACTCTTTTAAATAAAACACCTTTATCTTTAAGAAATGTTAAAGCAAAACTGTATGAAAACAAAAAAATAATAAAAGAAATAAATGAGACAACTTTACCTAGTTTTTCTAAGAAAAAAATTCTTTTTATAAAAGATGATATGAAAAATATAAATCTTTCTTCTCTTCCTTCAGGAGTTATTGCTGTTTATGAAAATGGAGTTTTTGTAGGTTTTAAAAAATTAAAAAATGGTTCTTTAAAATAAATGGGAATTCTTTATGTTGTTGCAACACCTATAGGAAATTTAAAAGATATAACATTACGAGCTTTAGAAGTTTTAAAAAAAGTTAATGTTATTGCTTGTGAGGATACAAGAGTTACAAGAAAACTCTTAAACCACTATGGAATAGAAGGAAAAAAGCTAATTCCTTATCATGAACATAACGAAGAAAAAGCTGCAGAGAAAATAATAAAAATACTAGAAGAAGAAGATGTAGCTCTTGTTTCTGATGCAGGAACTCCCTGTATATCAGACCCTGGATACAGAGTTGTAAGAAAAGCTTGGGAGAAAGGTTTTACTGTTTCTCCTATTCCTGGACCTTTTGCCGGAGCAGCAGCTTTATCTGCATCTGGTCTTCCTTCTGATAAATTTATCTTTATAGGATTTTTACCTCATAAAGAAAAAGCAAAAAAAGAAACTATTGAGAGATTCAAAAATTTAGGAATAACATTTATAGCATATGAAAGTCCCCACAGACTACTAGAGACTCTTTCTTTTTATAAAGAAATATGTCCTAACAGTCAACTTGTTGTTGCTAAAGAGCTTACTAAAATTCATGAAAGATTTATAAGAGGCACTCCTCAAGACGTTTATCAAATTTTTAATGAAAATCCAGATTTTCTTAAAGGAGAATTTGTTATTCTTTGTTATCCTGAAGAAGAAAAAAACGTTTTTTCTGAAGAAGAAATTTTAAAACTTGCTATTTCTTTGAAAGAAAAAGGACTTAAAACAAAAGAGATAGCTAAGGAAATTTCTAAAAAAACAGGAATTTCAAAAAATCAAATTTATGAAATTTTAATAAAAAATTTTTAAAAGCCCCCACGACAGGGGGGCTTTTTGCTACTGTTGTTGTTGCTGAGCAGGTGTAGGTTCAGCAACAGGAGCAGCTTTCTTAGAAAGATAAAGTTTGTAGATAAGGTCAATAAAGATTAATACAGCTCCACCAAGAACCATTGCATCTGGAATAATTCTTACCCACATCCAGAAATCAAGTCCTTCAAGAACTTCTCTTGTTCTAGCAGCCCAGTATCCGTATGCATAAGCCCATTCCATCTGCTTCTCACCAATAACAAGAACAGGGATAGAGAATAAGATAATACCAATTGTTAATACCCAGAATGCAAGAGTTGAGATTTTTTCATCCCAGTGGAGATTTTTAGCAAGTGCATTGGCTCTTGCTATGAAATAGAGGAATGCTATAGAGATATACCCAAATGCACCAAGTAGTGCAACGTGTCCGTGAGCCATTCCAAAGTATGTTCCGTGCTCATAGTAGTTAACAATTGGAAGGTTGATAAGCATTCCGAAGAATCCAGCACCAAGCCAGTTTAGGAATGCCGAACCAGCAAGCCATAAGAATGTCATTCTAAATGGAAATGCTTGACCAAGTTTTTTGATATGTAAGTATTCTTTAGCAGCTTCAATCATTAAAATAACGAGAGGTAATGGTTCAAGGGATGATAGCACTCCACCCCAAGCAAGCCAAAACTCATTTTCACCCATCCAGAAGTAGTGGTGTCCTGTTCCAATTGTTCCAGCTGCAACAATTAAGAAAGCTTCAAAGAACATCATAATTGTTGCAAACCTTGCACTAACAAGACCTAAGGAAACAGTGATAAATGCTAAAGTTCCAGCTGCGAATAATTCAAATGTATTTTCAACCCATAAGTGGACAACCCACCATCTAAAATAATCATCAATTGTGAAGTTAGGCATTATTTTGTGGAGAGGAGCCATTCCTGCTATATAAAGAGTTGCGATAGCAAAAGCTGACCAAACCATCATTTGAAGCGGAGGTGTAACTTTTTCAGCTTGTCTGATAGTAAAGAATACTATTGCAAACCATAATACTAATCCTATAACAAGTCCTATATCCCATAATCTTCCAAGCTCAAGGAATTCTCTACCTTCTGAACCAAGCCAGAACCATAATGAGTCAGGAAGTTTTCCTAATGCACCGAGCCACATTCCAATAAGACCACCGCCACCAACAATAAGAAGTGCCACCCAGAGAATATCAACTGCAACAGGGAATTTAAAGTCTTTTCCTTTTGTAGCAAGTGGTGCTACAAACAGTCCACCTGCGAGCCAACCAATAGCAATCCATACTACAGCAAGGTTTAAGTGAAACTCCCTTGCAACATTAAATGGGAATAATGATTGAGGAACAATCCAGTTATGACTAGGGTCTGCATAAAGGTGAGCAAGGTATCCTCCCATTACTGTTTGAAGAACAAAGAATAAAGCAACTATTGGAACATATTTGAGAACTTTTTCTTGCATAGGAGTGAGTTTTGTAATCTTAATAGCAGGAGTTTTCTCTGCTCCTTGGTCAAATTTAAGGAAATAGTCATAAAATGCCCACATTACTACAATAGTGAGAGTCCAACAAGCCATGAAAGCAATTAAAGACCAGAATAATGTTGAATATGAAGCATCAAGTCCAATTGCAGGTTCAGGAGGCCAGTTATTTGTATAAGTAGGATGTTCATTTAAGCTTTTTGATAAGATTTCTTTTGACCCTAGCGAAGTGATTTCTATTTTGTCTTCTTTAGGTCCAGCTCCAGGTCTTGGAGTAACAGCAACTAATGTAGACCAATCAACAAAAGCAGCTATTTTCTCGGCTTCTTCTGGTTTTATAATCTGTCCTACAAATGCATAAGCTGGGCTTCCTTCAACAAGGAACTTAACAAGTTTTTCTTTTGCTTTTAAAAATGCCTGTTCATGTTCAGGAGTAACAGTTGTAACATCAGGTTTTAAGATAGAATCTTGTCTTACATCCTTTGTAACAAGATAATCAATCTGCCCTTTTTCTTCTACATTCAGCTCAGAATAAGATTTGCCAAATTTCTTTTGAGAGTAGATGTTTTGCAGATTAACAATTTTTTCATGCAGTATCCATGCTGTATAGTCTGGTCCCATATAAGCACCATTTCCTAGAAGCGTACCATGATCCATAATAACATACTTTTGGAAGTAAGCTTTACCCTGAACAATATCATCATAGGTGTAGAGAGTTTTTGTTCCCTTTACTTCCTGTGGAATTGGGGGAACATCTTTAATCTGAATAACAGTTAGATAAAGAAATATTCCTACTGCAGCAACAGTAGAAAGGACGAAAATTAGAAACCATCTTTTAGATGTTGTATCTGGGAAACCCATCTCCTAAAACCTCCCTTAGTTAGTTAAATATACCCTGATTATGTAAACAATCAGGTAAGTGTAAAACATAGTTGCAAAAAACTTTTTGTATAACCTTGCCTCACCTCCTTTGTAAATTAATGCTAAAGAATAAACAAAAAGTACAAGTATATATCCTATAATCATAACTATTACGCTTTGTCCCATCGGATTTGCCGTTAAATCGTCCATACCAGACATAGATAATATTGAAAGGAGAAGTATTCCTGTTAAACCTGTGCCAGTTATAAAAATTCCTGCTATTTTTAAGTATCTTTTTGAAATCTCTTCTTTTAACATTTCTTCTTTTGCAAAAGTAAAGACAAAGAATAAACCTATTGAGATAGCATTAGATAAAACATGAATTATATAGGATAATTTCCAAATCCATGAGCCAATTTCCATGCTTGCCCCTTTTAATATTTTTTTCTAAAATAGCTCATTTCAAAATTAAGATTCTTTCTCATTATATTGATATGAGCATTTATCTGATTGAATTTTCTGTTTTTGAATTTATATATCATTAATAACTCCTTCATTGACCCGTATCAAAGCTTTATTTTCTGCTGTGGATTTGGAGATATAACTGCTTGAACTATCATATTTTCTAATGCTTCAAATCCGTGAGGTTCTTCAGATTGATAAAAATAACTTTCTTTTTCGTTAAGAATTTCTATATTTTCTTCATTTCCAACAAAAAATTTGCCTTTACCTAGTAAAACTGTAACTAAAACTTCAGATTTTGATGTATGTAAAGGAATCTTTTGACCTTTTTTTAAATAAAAATGAACAATTACCATATTATCTGTTGCTAAAATCTTTTCAGAAAAAGGTTTTTCTTCATTAAATT